>DCEW01000065.1 GCA_002314265.1 Flavobacteriales bacterium UBA1820 | reverse complement strand
GGAAAACCCGCCCGTACTGCACTTACCCTGGCGCGAAGATCAGTCCTCCGCCAGGTAAGCCGCCGTGATCCGAGCGATGTACACCCGGTGCAATCCTCCGTGCTGCGCATCGTAAAACCGGGGGAGGATCGCCGGGTCGAGGAACTTCCCGGCCTGGAGATCGGACACATACAGTTTTTGGCACTCCAGCACCACCCGCGCCTGAGCGAAAGTTACACCCCCACCCGGAACCGGGACAGGCGTAAGGCCGGATTCGGCCACCTTATCGCCGTCGCGTCCGGATTTGGTCCCCAGCAAGGACAGCGCATTGCGATACTGTCCGTCGAAAAACGAAAGGGTAAAGCCCTCCTCCCGTTCCATAAACCCGTACGTATAACGTTCGGGACGGACAAAGACAAAGGCTACCGGGACATTCCACAGGTGTCCCACCCCGCCCCAGGAGGCCGTCATCGTATTAAAATCGCCCATTTGTCCGGCCGTTACCAGCATCCAGTCCCGGCCGATGAGCCGGATCGGATTGTCCGAAAGATCTTCCGGTGCTATCTTTTTCATTGCTTGTCTTTTATTTCACACTCGCCTTACCCGGCGCTTCTCATCCCGCAGTTTCACCCGCGGTTTTATCGCCCCTGTCCTGCCAGCCGGCCCATCCTCCCCGAGGCCTCAACCCCCGATGCTCCTTCGAAGCCTTTGCTTTTGCGCCGAGGTATTCGCCGAGAGAGCACCCGCCGCAGACAGAGAAAAGGGGAAGGGAAACATCATTCCTTGGCGCGGTCGGAAGGCTCCGCAGCCTTCTTCTGCACCTCGTGCAGGGTCCCTCCGTCGATCTTCACCGTGCGGGAAGGGAACTTGAGGATCATCGTATAGTCGTGCGTAGCCATGACCACGGCCGTCCCGTGGCGATGGTTGATGTCGAGCAACAAGCGGAGTATTTCGGCCGAAGTATTGGGGTCGAGGTTGCCGGTAGGCTCGTCGGCGATGATGAGTTCCGGCTCGTTCAGCAAGGCCCGGGCGACGGCGATGCGCTGCTGCTCGCCTCCGGAGAGTTCATACGTAAATTTGTCCTGTGTGCCCTGCATGCCGACGTTGCGCAACACTTCGAGGATGCGCTCCTTGATCTTGGTCTCGTCGCGCCACCCGGTAGCCCGCAGTACGAAGGCTAGGTTCTGGTACACGTTGCGGTCGGAGAGCAGTTGGAAATCCTGGAAAACGATGCCCAGACGGCGGCGCAGGTACGGGATGCTCTCCTCGTCCAGGCGGCGCAGGTCGAATCCTGCCACACGCCCTACGCCGGAGGTCAAGGGGACATCGCCGTAGAGAAGCCGCAGGAGGGTGGACTTGCCGCTGCCCGTCTTGCCGATCAGGTAGACGAATTCCCCGTTCTTGATCGACAGGCGGAGGTTCTTGATGATGATCCCGCCCCGCTGACCGATGCCCGGGGTGTCGATCCAGACGAGGTCTTCGACTGGCCGCTGCGCCTGCTGCTTGGCTCCGGCCGGGACTTCGTTTTGCTCGGGAGCTGCGGCCTGTGCTTCCATCCCCGGTGTATTCAAGGACACGGCCCCTTCGGGGGCACCCTCTTCTGTTTTTCTTGTCGTTTGTTCCATCGCCGGAGGTGTTATTTATCGTCGTCGGTGATCGCGTCGTAGCAGGTCTGCTGGATACGCGAGCGGAAATTGCCGGAAGAAAGCCGGTTGTTGTTCATCGATTCGAAGGTGCGGTTGGACAAAAAGACATAGATCATGTCCGCCTCCGGGTCGATCCACACCGCCGTGCCGGTAAATCCGGTGTGTCCGAAGGTCTTGGGACCCATCACCTTGTTGGAGAACGAAGGACGGTCGAAGCCCAGCCCGCGGTAGTTGCCTTCGTCGCAGTAGTAGCACGAGGAGAACAAACGCACCGTGCTGTCCTCGATGTAGCGTTTTCCTCCGTACGTACCCCCATTGAGGTACATCTGGCACATCTTGGCCATGTCGTCCGCCGTGGAGAAAAGCCCCGCATGGCCGGATACCCCGTCCAGGAAAGCGGCCGCCATGTCGTGCACGTAACCGCGCACGATGGTATGCCGCCAATACGTGTCGTTTTCCGAAGGGACTATCTCGCTGATGGAAAAGCGTTTCAACGGATTGTATCCCGAACGCCAAGCACCCATCGGACGGTAGAGCTCGGTCTGTACCAGACTGTCCAGAGGCTGCCCGTAAAACTGTTCAACCATCTGCCGGAAGATGAAGAACGCAAAGTCGGAATAGACATACTTCTTGTCGTCCTTGACCGGCGAGAGGATCATCTGCCGCTGGATCGTATCCTTGATGCTGCCGATGGCGTACATGCCCGGCACCACTTCCTGGGTGAATACGCTGTCGGGCGTTACCCGATAGTACTGCGGCAGGGGACGGGTCAGCGAATCGATCGTCTGGAGGTAATACGGGATCCAGGCCTTCAACCCCGCCCGGTGGGTGAGGATATCGGCTAGGATCATGTTCTCCTTGTTGGTCCCCCGGAAGACGGGCATCACATCGCCCAGACGGTCATCCAAGCGGATCTTGCCCTCGTCGTAGAGCTTCATCACGAAAGGCAGCGTAGCCATCACCTTCGTAACCGAAGCCATGTCGTAAATCATGTCGCCCTGCACCTTTTCCGAGCCGTCCATCGCGCCCATCGTCGTGCCGTACCAGCGGTCGTACACCACGCGCCCATGCCGGCCCACCAACACGTGAACCCCCGGGGCGGCTCCGCTCTCCACCACTTCCCGCAGCAGCGCGTCGATCTTGTCGAGCGTATCGGCCGACATGCCTACCTGTTCCGCATACCCGTAAGCCAAACGGATAGCCGGAGTATCTCCTACCGGGATCCCGCCGAAGATAGCTTCGGCAGCGGCTACCTGCGAAAAATTCGACACGGAAGGAGCGCAGACCAGCGAAGCGGATTTTTCCCCGGCCAGTTTCTCTGCCCGGGAGGTTTTCGCATCGAAAACCGCCAGGACAACCCTTCCCGGGAAGTCGGCCTCGGAGAGTGCTTTACGGGCTTGAGTGAAGTCGCGCACGCCTACGATGAGCACATCCTGCGGAGCGACATCCTTCAGTTCGACCCGTGCAAGGGTCTTGACCGGGGCATACTTGCGCAAGTACTTCTCAAAACTGGGCAGTGCCCCGTCGAAACGAAAATAGTAGATCGTCTGGCGGGTGAGGTCTTTGACCGGAAGAAGGTCTCCCGCTACCGTCAGGGAACGCTCGGCCAAGTCCATGGCCCGCGCCGAATCGGCCGAGACCTCCAACTGTTTGAGCGCACAGCGGTATTCCTTTTGGACCGATTGGCCATTTACCGACAACGCCCCGAAAAGCAGCAGAAGACATCCTGCCATGCTGAAAAATCCTTTCCTCTTCATGTTTTGTATCTGTCTCTTTTTTTGGTCAATGTTTTATTTTTGACTGGCGAGGGCCTCTTCCAGGGGAATTTTCACCCCGCCGCGAAAGGCAATGAGAAACGCCTGCGGGTAGCCCTTTCCCTGCACGGCGCGCAACTGCTCCTGCGCCTGACGATAGTCGGAAGTCCCTGCCCCGGTGTAATACTTGAGGTATCGGCCCTCCTTTACGGATTTCAAGTCGGGAAAAACGCGCAATGCCCGATCGCCCGTTCCTTCGATGGAACGCACGGAAGCCAGCACCTGCACATAGTACAGGACGCCGCTCGTATCCGGGCGGGAATCCTGCCGAAGGGAGGCTTCAGGCATTTCCGAAGAGGGTTGGGGAGCAAAGGCTCGTTCCAGATTGGCTTTGAGCCGTTCCTTGTCCGTGGTCTGCCCTTGCAGCGGAGTGCCGAGTGCCAGCGCCATGAGCGTTGCCATGCAAAAAAACAGGTTTTTCATAGCCCTTCATTTTGCGTTGTTATGGCAAATATATGAAAATATAGCAAAAGGCGAGCGCAGCGGCCGTGTAGGGATACGAAGTTTCACTCGGGACTATCCCGAGGGCGCACCCAAAAGTATCCCTGCCCCTTTTCAGACCCGCAACCACTGCGTCAGATCGGATACCGGAAGAGCCTTCTCGCCGGACAGCACCGACAACATCTGATAGCAGTACGGACAGGCCGTGATCACTCTCTGCGCCCCGGTAGAAGCCAGCTGTTCCATCCGCCGGGCAGCGATCGCCGCAGGGACTTCCCCCTCCCGGAAATACCCGCCCCCGCCGCAGCACATCGAACCACGCCCGGCCATTGGCACCTCGACCACCCGTGCCCCGAGTGCCCGGAGCACTTCCCGGGGAGCCTCCACGATGTGCGCCCGCGAGAGCCGACACGGATCGTGATACACCACCGTTTGCCCCTCCAGAGTACGGGGCAATCGCAACCTGCCATCCCGGAGAGCCTGCAGGACGAATTCAGAGAGGTGCTGCACCGTAAAACATCCCCCGAGCGAAGGATACTGATCCCGCAATACCGACAGGCTGTGGGGACACGGGGTAATGATCTTGCGCACCCCATATCGGTGCAAACACTCGATATTGCGGCGGGCAGCGGTCAAAAACGTCCACTCATCCCCCTGATAACGCAACAGGTCGGCTACATCGCATTCCTCTTCCGGTGGCAACGCCGACCAGGACACCCCCGCTGCGTCCAACAGCCGGACAGCCGCCCGAACGGCCGCACGCCCCTGCGGATCGTGAATCCCCATCGACCCCCGCCACAACAGGTATTCGGTCGGATGCTCGGGATCGGCCAGCGGAATCCTTTCTTCCGATCCCTCTTCACCTGCCGTTTCCATGGCCCAAGGATTGCCCGTAGCCACGATACTTTCCGCTACACGGGCTTCCTCGGGGGGCAGTTCCCCCTGCTCCAACACGGCATAACGGCGCACCTGGAGCAAAAGGTCCATCGGAGAGATCGCAATGGGACACGCCTCCAGACAAGCCCCGCACGAGATGCAGGCAAAGGCTTCATCCCGGGTGATGGCCTTGCCGTACAACGCTCCTTCCGCCTTTCCCATCGCTGCGCGCCGCACATCCGCCACAATCTTCCGGGGAGAAAACGGGACATCCGAAGCCGCCACCACAGGACAGACACTTTCACACCGCCCGCATTCGGTACAGGAAAAGGCGGAAAGCAACCTTCCGCGCGTAAAATCCGAGGCCCGGCAAGCCCCCATACGCTCCGGCGGCGTTTCCGAAGCGGGTGCGCGTCCCTCCAACACGTCCAATTCATGGGCTACTTCCGGCATGTCATCGGGAGAAAAGGCCTCCCTCCGGCCGAAGACGGCCAGGTACACCGGTGCCAGAAATATATGCAGGTGCTTGGAAAAGGTGATGTACAGCGCAAAAACGAGCAGGATGCCGTAATGCCACCACACTCCCTGCTGCCAGCCTGCGTACACGGCCAACAGCGTGGCAGCCGAGGCGATCTCCAAAATCAGCACAGCAAAACCATCCCGGCGCTGGGCGGGGGAAAGACTCCTGTAACGCACAATAGGACGAACGCGGCGGGCAAGCAGCCCTGCTGCGGCGGCNNCCGCCGCAGCCAGGGCTGCGTTGCTCGCCGAAAAGATCCGGTACGCCTCTCCCCCCGCACCCAACGGATACCACAATGCATCCACGCACATCCCCAAGAACGAAACCACCAGCACCGTGTGAAGCACTGCCGCCCAACGTTTTTGGAAAAAAGTCCGCAGGTCCGTCCCGCAACGGTCGCCAAACGGAGGGCGCGGATGCGCCGCAGGCGTTTCCTTTCCGCTACGGCAAGCGCGAAGGATGCGCCATGCACGCCAAAGGATGGCCACGGCGACCGCCCCGGCGAAAAACACGTACAGCCAAAGGGAAATGCCTGTCATTTTTCAAAGAAAAAACTATGCGAAATCCTTATCGCGCCGATCCGCCTCGCCCGGCAAAACTCCACCCCACAGGCGGAAGAAAATCATTCGGCTGCGCGGGCACGAAGACGAGCTGCCCGGAGCGAATCCTTCACCCGGCTGGTCTCAGTAGGTTCTTTCTTGCCGAAGACCGAAACATTGACGTAGCGCCTCGGGTTGGCTTTCACGTCGGCCAGCAGCGCATCGAGCGAACGGGTAGCCTCGACCAGATTGTCATACACCTGTCTGTCTTCCAACAAACGCCCGACGGTACCTTCGCCGGAATTGGCCTTGGCCGTGATCTCCGTCAGGTTGGCCAGCGTACTGCGCAGATCGGCCAGCGTGGAGGCAAAATCCTCTGCCGAAACCTCCGCAAGCAGGCTGTCCAGTTTGCCCGTGCCGGAAGCCAGGTGGTCGGCTATCCGGGGGATCTGTCCTTGCTCCCGATCCAACATGGCCGCCAAATCGGCCGACATCTTCCGGGTATTTTCCAACGTAACGGAGAGCGAGGCCAGCGACGAGGAGATATTCGCCTGGTTTTCCTGATCCATCAACTCGTTTACCCGCTTGAGCGCGGAATCCAACGAGGCCAGTGTCTGGACCATCGAAGTGCGCAGCGGTTTGATCGTGCTGCCGATCATCTCCATCAGTCCTCCGTTGAGAACCCCCTGAAGGGTATCTCCGTCCTCGGCCAGCATTCCGCCGGGGACGAGTACGATGCTCATCTCCACATCCGACATGAGCGAGGTTCCGGAACCGATCTCCACGATGGAATTGCGGGTGAAGCGGTATTTCTTGTCCACATCAAAACGCACTACGACGCTGTCCAGATCGGGAGAATAAAAACGGATGTCCGACACCAAGCCTACCGTTACGCCATTGATCTTGACCACGCGCCCGGTCTGCAAACCTCCCGAAGAAGGATACACGGCATAGTAACTGTTGTTCGGGCTGAAGAAGTTGTGCCCTTTGATGAAATTCACCCCCCAGATAAATGCAATGAGGATCACGAAACTCACCAATCCTATCTTGAATTCTCTCTTGTATTTCAAGGTCGAAACTGTTTTTTCGTTAGCTATCCGTGCAAAGGTATAGAAAAACCGTCAAGCCGCCAACGGATTATTCCCCCGAAAGCGAGCGTGCCCGAGCCACATCGATCTTTTCGTCGCCACGGAAGGCCACGATGAAAGCATCCTTCGCCCCCTTTTCCCGGGCATCCGCGAGTGCCTCCACCGCCTGGGCATACCGTGCTACCCGCGCCGTGGTGTACTTGTACATCCCGTTTTCCCGGAAATACTCCACCCCCCGGAATTTTTTCAGCAGCACGTTCGTGCGCACATCCAGCGCCTTGGGCGAAGCGGTGAGTTGCACGCAATACTGTACCGCAGAGGCGGCATCCCGATCCTGCCCTTCGGACGTATCGGACAGCACGGAAGACATCACGCTTTCGATGCTGGACGCCGAAGAGGTATTGCCTCCTGTCGCGTCGTAAAAACGCGCTTTATATTCAAGTATTGCGTCGCACAATGCTTGGGCTATCTGTTTTTGCCCCTTTTCAGAGTGCAAGAATGCTTCTTCTGTCGCATTGGATAAATAGCCTATTTCTGTTAAGACAGAAGGCATCGTATTGTAACATATTACCCAAAAACCGGCCTGTTTTACACCTTTATCCTTTCGTCCGGCAGTAGAAGCAAGGTGTTTTTGAACCATCTTGGCCATTTCGATACTTCCGGTCAAATGCTTGGCTTGTTCCAAATCTATGCTGATCGTAGCCCTCGGATCGCTCGGGTCGAAGCCTTTGTACACTTCTTTGTAGTTCTCCTCCAACAAAATGTCTGCATTTTCTTTCTGGGCAATCTCCCGGTTGTCATCCAGTTTGTTGAGCGACATCACATAGGTTTCCGCTCCCCATATTTTCGGTCCATCCCTTTTGACATTGGCTAAAGAATTGCAGTGGATGGAAACGAACAGATGTGCTTTTGCTTTATTTGCAATAACCGAACGTTGATTCAACCCCACATCCGTATCCCGGGTACGGGTCATTACTACACGAATATCCGATGCCTTGGACTCCAACAATTTCCGGACCTCCAATGCTACATTGAGCACAATATGCTTTTCCGTCGTTTGCCGATAACGGCCCGTTCCTGTCGTTCCTGCCGCTTTTCCCCCATGGCCGGGATCCAACACGACGATGAATTTCCCCTCGTCCCCCGACTGGGCATACGCCCGACCCGAGAAAAACCCGGCGGCCAACAGGAGAAGCACCCCAATCCCTCCTCGGGTACCCCAAGCGAAGATCCTATCTTTTTTCACAAACATATCTTATTTATTATCAACACATTGCCCATCATCCTCTTTCGCAAAACCGGGAAAGATCAAATTTCACACCGCATTAACGCGCGCAAGGACAGCCAAAGCCGTAAAAATTTGATAATTTTGAGCCTTGTAAAACCATCCGGGGAAAATACGGGCACACGGGCAACTCCCCAGCAAAATTATCATTTAAACGCATTGTACACAAATCGCAAAGGCATACTAACATTTTTTTTGCTGCTTGCCTTTTTTGCCCAGGCCGCATACGCCCACATCGCCCCGGCAGAGGGAAACGTGGCGCTGCTGCCCGCCGATACGACTGTCCTGTCCGTACTGGGACTTCCTTCCCGGACACCCGACAGCCTTTCCCGGACAGGCGACCAGGTGGCCTTTCCGGAAGAAGTCCCCGGCCTCTTTCCGGGCGATTCCACCACAGTGGATCCTTTCCCCGATTCCCTCATGGTAGCCGACAGCACGGTCCGTAAGAAAGACCGCATCCTGATGAGCGATGTCAATTATCAGGCGAAAGGGTTTTACGACATCGACGAAACGACCAAGCGAGCTTACTTCTACGACGAGGCACAGATCGTCTACGGCGATGTAAAGATCGAAGCCGGATACATCATGCTGGACTACGCCAACGGTATTGCCTATGCGCGTTCCATCCTGGACTCCAACGGTGTACAAACCCAAAAACCCATCTTTACCCAAGGCGACCAGCAGTACGATGCCTATTCGATGGTGTACGACTACAATACCCAGCGCGGCTACATCCGCAACGTAAAGACCAGCCAGCAGGAAGGCTACGGGGCAGGACGGGACGTGCGCAAGGAAGGGGAAAACGTCTACTACGCTTCCGACTTCTATTTTTCCACCGATGAAAAACTCCGCGGCTGGATAGACGGCACGGGTGAGGAGACGGATTACTACATCCGATCGAGCCGGGTGAAGATGACCGCCGGAGAAAGTCTCGTGGCAGGTTTTTCCCAATTGTACATCGCGGACGTGCCCACCCCGCTGGTACTGCCGTTCGCCTTTTTCCCGCTGAACACTTATCCGGCATCGGGGGTGCTGCTGCCCAGTTACGATGTGACCAACGACCAAGGGTTCGGCTTGCGGAACCTGGGGTATTACCTGGTATTCAACGACTACCTCCACGCCGAAGTCCGGGGGGACATCTACACGAAAGGTTCCTGGGCGATCCGTACCACACTGAATTACATCTGGAAATACCACTTCTCGGGAAGCCTCTCGTTCGACTTTTCCAACACGGTATATGGAGAAATCGGCCTGCCGAACTACAGCAAGAGCCGCCCTTGGAGCCTGACCTGGAGCCACCGTCAGGACAGCAAGTGGATGCCGGGACTTTCCCTTTCGGCCAATGTCAATTTCTCGTCGTCGGGATACTACCAAAATTCGCTGGACCAGATCTATACCAACAACTACATTACCAATTCGGTTACCTCGTCCTCCATCAACCTGAGCAAGACTTGGGGTTCTTCACCCTTCACCACCAGTCTGACGATCAACCAGTCCCAGAACAACTCCACGGACAGGATGTCCCTGACCTTTCCGACACTGCTGGTAACGATGAACCGTATCTATCCCTTCAAGCGCAAGGAATCCGACGGACGGAAATGGTACGAGAAGATCAATCTGCAGTGGACCATGACCGGGACCAACTCGGTATCCGACCTGCCGATCAGCGATTTCATGACCTCGAACATGTGGAAGAAAGCCAAGATGGGCGTTACCCACCGCATCCCCATCAGCGCCACCTACAAGGTATTGAAATACTTCAGCCTGAGCCTGAGTGCAAACTACAACGAGGATTGGAACTTCAAATACACCCAGAAACACTGGGACGAGGATAGCGGCACCCTGGTAACGGACACCCTTTCGGGATTCAAGGCCCTGCGTACCTTCAGCACATCGGCTTCGCTCTCCACGATGCTCTACGGGCTGTTCAATTTCGGGGAGAAGGGTTCCCTGCGTGCCATCCGTCACGTGGTGAGTCCGACACTCCAATACACGTTTTCCCCGGACTTTTCGACCGAATTCTGGGGCTACTACTACGCCGTACAGACGGGCGACCGGCTGGCCGAACTCCAGTATTTCTCGTACTTCGATGCCGGGGTCGGGATCAGTTCGCCGCCAGGCTTCGGCGGACAACAACAGTCCCTGTCCTTCTCGCTCTCCAACAATTTCGAAGCCAAAGTGGCGGACAAGAGCGATTCGACCGGCACGAAGACCAAAAAGATAAAGCTGCTCAACAACCTCAACACCAGCATATCGTACAACTTCGCTGCGGCACAGTTCAAACTCTCGGACATTCCTATCTCGGGAAGCACCAATTTTTTCCAGGACCGGATCAACCTGAACTTCCGGTTCAATTTCTCCCCGTACAAGGTGGATGAAAACTACAACCGGATCGACGAATACGGACCTCCCCGACTGACCTTTGCCAGCTTCAACACCGGTTTTACCGTCTCCCAGGCCGACTTCCGCAAAAAGAAAGAGGGACAGGGAAAATCATCGTCCCAGAATAAAAACAACGGCGATTCGGAAGGTACCTACGACCCGGACGGCTACATGGACTATGCCCCCGACTGGTCGATCCGCCTCTCTTATACTTATTCGTACAGCAAAGTCTCAAAAACGCCGACCAAGACCAATTCGCTCACCCTGAGCGGTTCCTTGGCCTTTTCCCAGAAATGGAAAATGGAAATGAGCACCGGATACGACTTCGAGGCCAGCCAGATCACCGACCTGCGTTTCAATTTCGCCCGCAGCCTCGGCACCTGGAACATGACCCTTACCTGGGCGCCCATCTCGTATTACTCCAACTACAGCTTCTTTATCGGCGTATCGGCTTCGCTGCTGCGCGACTTGAAGTACGACCAAAGCAAGTACTACCGCAGCTCCATCTTCAACTGAACCAATCAACCAGACTTCTTATCAATACCATGTTAATACCATGAAACAGATCATCTTTACCCCCAAAGCTCCCCAACCCATCGGTGCGTACTCCCAAGCTGTAAAATACGGTTCGATGCTCTACATCTCCGGACAGATCCCCATCGACCCCGAGACGGGCAAAGTCGTATTGGATTCGGCCAAGAAGGAAACCCGCCTGGTGATGGACAACATCGGAGAAATCCTCCGTGCGGCCGGCATGACCTTCGAAAATGTCCTCCAGGCTACTATCCTGCTCAAGGACATCAACGATTTCGAGAAGGTCAACAAGGTATATTCCGAATACTTCAAGCCCGAAACGGCACCGGCCCGTGTGGCCTATCAGGTAGCCAATCTGCCCAAGAACGTCAACATCGAGATCATGATGATCGCCGGGGAATAAGGTTCCTCCTACTCCCCTTTACTATCTTTATAAAAAATCCGTTTTTTGGCGGGCAAGCGAAGCG
>DCEW01000012.1 GCA_002314265.1 Flavobacteriales bacterium UBA1820 | reverse complement strand
GCGCCCTTTTGCTTGCCCGCAGGGGAGAAACCGCTTATTTCTTTTTGGAAGCTCCTTCGGCGATCTTTTCCCGGACCTTGGCTTCGATCTCCTCGGCCAGTTCCGGGTTGTCCTTCAGCAGTTCCTTGACCGCATCGCGTCCTTGCGCCAGTTTGCTTCCTGCGTAAGAGAACCACGAACCGCTCTTTTGGATCACGTCGTATTCCACACCCAAATCGACGATCTCGCCCGTACGGGAAATGCCTTCGCCGTACAGCACGTCGAATTCNNGGCGCCATCTTGTTCTTGACCACTTTGACTTTCGTTCGGTTGCCCAAGACCTTGTCGCCGTCCTTGATCTGGCTGCCTCGCCGGATGTCCAAACGCACCGACGCATAGAACTTGAGCGCATTTCCGCCCGTGGTGGTCTCCGGATTGCCAAACATCATGCCGATCTTTTCGCGCAACTGGTTAATGAAGATCGCCACGCATTTGGTCTTGGAGATCGTTCCGGTGAGTTTGCGCAGAGCCTGGGACATCAAGCGCGCCTGGAGGCCCATCTTGGAATCTCCCATGTCGCCTTCGATCTCGCTCTTGGGGGTCAGGGCCGCTACCGAATCGACTACCACGATGTCGATTGCTCCGCTACGGATGAGGTTTTCCATGATCTCGAGCGCCTGTTCTCCGTTGTCCGGTTGGGAGATCACCAGATTGTCCACGTCCACGCCCAGTTTTTCGGCGTAGAAACGGTCGAAGGCATGCTCGGCATCGATAAAGGCCGCAATGCCGCCGGCTTTCTGCGCTTCGGCGATGGCGTGCAGGGTAAGGGTCGTCTTACCCGAGGATTCCGGACCGTAGATCTCCACGATGCGTCCCCGGGGATAGCCTCCTACTCCCAGCGCCAGGTCCAGCCCCAGCGACCCGGTAGGGATCACGTCTACCGGTTCCACTTCGCGTTCGCCCATGATCATTACCGCGCCCTTGCCGTAGGTCTTGTCCATTTTTTCGAGAATGGTCTTCAGCGAGGCCATTTTCGCGCTTTTATTGTTGTCTTCGCTCATATTTTCTCAGGATGTTTTACCAGCCAAATGTACGGATTTTTCCCCAGCTCGTCCCGCTCGGCCGTTACTTTTTGCCGAAGAAAGGAAAAGCCGCACGGGAAATATTTGCGTGCGGCTTTTTTTGTTTTGGGGTGTTTTGAGCCAAGCGTTTCTTCAACGCTCCGGACGAAAAACGGCCTGAAAATTCTCTTCGACCCGCTGAGCCAGCAGTTCCGGATCGATACCCAGGGTCGCGGCCGCCTCGCGGTACACCTGTTCGACGGTCAGTTCGGTATCTTCGTCGGTCTCGAAGAACAGCCGATCGAGCGGAATGACCGTCAGAAGTCCTTCGCGCCGTACCCCTTCCTTGCCCAGGGAGAAGTAAAAGCCCTGTTGAACCAGCGACTCGGCCAGCTGGGGATTTTTCCGGTATCCATGCACGATCCAGGGCTGGGTGGGAGCCACCTCGCGCCGTACGACCGACAATTCGTTGAAGTGGCCCACACAGTGGATCATCAGCGGTTTGCCGAGCTCCTCTGCGATACGGACATGGGTGAGAAACAGGTCGGACTGCTCCGAAAAACTCATCGGGCTGCGCTTGTCGAACCCGCATTCTCCGACAGCCAGCGCGGATTTGGGACGGCACATCTTTTCCAGGTGGGGATACAGGTCCTTGGTCCATTCGTAAAACAAAGGGTGCGCTCCTACGGAATAATACCCGCGCGAGACGGGATCGTCCCAGGAAAAAATCACATTTTTGATGTCGGTCGGCGAAGCCTTTCCGTGGGTATGGACGTCGTAAAAATTCATGTCCGCTGTGTTGGGTTTTTGAGAGAGATCGGGTAGTGGGGATCGGTTCGGAGTGAGAGGTCAGTAATGGTATTTCTCGCCCCACCTGGATTTGAGGTATCGGCGCAGGGCTTCTTCCCGGTCATTGGGGCCGGGATCGTAAAACTTGGTCCCCGCAATCTGCTCCGGAAGATACTCCTGAAGGGCAAAATGTTCCGGAAGATCGTGCGGATAGACGTAGTCCACCCCGTAATGAAGGTCTTTCATCAGCCGGGTGGGCGCATTGCGCAGGTGCAGCGGTACGGAGAGGTCGCCCGAGCGACGGACTTCGGCCTGCGCCGCGCCGATCGCCTTGTAGGCCGCATTGCTCTTGGGGCTGGAAGCCAGATACGTCGCACACTGGGAGAGGATGATCCGACTCTCCGGATAGCCGATGGTCGAGACCGCCTGAAAGGTGTTGTTGGCCAGGATCAGGGCCGTAGGATTGGCATTGCCGATGTCCTCCGAAGCCAGGATGAGCATCCGTCGAGCGATGAACTTGAGGTCCTCGCCGCCCTCGATCATCCGCGCCAGCCAGTATACTGCCCCGTTGGGATCGCTGCCCCGGATGGATTTGATGAAGGCCGAGATGATGTCGTAGTGCTGCTCGCCCGTCTTGTCGTAACGCGCGGGGTTTTGCTGCACTTTTTCCAGCACCATCTTGTTGGTGATCTCCACCTTGTCCCCCGTCTCGGAGTTTACCACCAGTTCCAGGGTATTGAGCAGTTTGCGGGCATCCCCGCCCGAGAGGCGGATCAAGGCGTCGTATTCGCGAAAGACGACGTTCTTCTTGCGCAGGTATTCGTCCTGTTCGGCCGCCCGGTGCAGCAGGGCGATGAGGTCGTCCTTGGAAAGGGATTCCAACACGTACACCTGGCAGCGGGAAAGCAAGGCCGGGATGACTTCAAAGCTGGGATTTTCCGTCGTGGCACCGATCAAGGTTACCTGCCCCCGCTCCACGGCCGAGAGCAGCGAATCCTGCTGCGACTTGGAAAAACGGTGGATTTCGTCGATAAACAGGATCGGTTTGGCCGCCTGGAAGAGGTTGGCCCCCTCGGTCGCCTTGGCAATAACGTCCCGCACGTCCTTTACCCCGGCGTTGATGGCCGAGATGTTGTAAAAGGGCCGGTCGATCTTTTTGGCCAGAATGTGCGCCAGGGTGGTCTTTCCGCTGCCGGGAGGCCCCCAGAAGATCATCGACGGGACATACCCCGACTCGATGATCCTCCGCAAAGGCGTACCCGGGCCCACGATGGATCGCTGCGAGACGTATCCGTCGAAATCGTCGGGGCGCATCCGTTCGGCCAAAGGGGTGGTGATGTCCATCGGGGTGTTTTTTGTCGTGTTTTTAACCGAACAAATTTATACTTTTGTCCCGAGATAACCTCGCCCTGCCCGGGGGAATCCCCGAGGTTTAGAACAACTTTAACGCAACGAAAAAACAAGCCATGACCCCGCTGGAAATAAACGGTTGCCAGGTAGCTTTCGGCGCGGACGGCTTTGCCCGTCTCGAAACTTTCCTGTGCGAAAACCGGGAGGAATTCTCCCGGATCGTCGTGCTGTGCGACAACAACACCCACGAACACTGCCTGCCGATGCTGGCCGAAAACGTACCCTCGCTCACCGACTACGAGATCGTGGAAATACCCGCCGGCGAGTCGTACAAAAACCTGGACACCTGCCGGCAGATCTGGGAAGCGCTCTGCGACCTGAAAGCCGACCGCCATACCCTGCAGATCAACCTGGGCGGGGGGGTGATCACCGATATCGGCGGTTTCGTCGCCTCGTGCTACATGCGGGGCATTCCCTTCGTCAATATCCCCACCACGCTCCTCTCCCAGGTGGATGCCTCGGTGGGAGGAAAAACGGGGGTCGATCTGGGCGGGATCAAAAACATCATCGGGCTGTTCTCCCTGCCGCGCATGGTGGTGGTGCACGCCGGTTTCCTGACGAGCCTCCCTCAGGAGGAAATCCTCTCGGGCTTTGCCGAGATGCTCAAACACGGGCTGATCCGCAGCCGGAAGCATTGGGAGGACCTCTCGGGGACGAAGGATTTCTCGTTTGAAAAAACCGAGAAACTCATCTACGATTCGGTCAGGATAAAATACGACGTGGTGCGGGAAGACCCCACCGAAAAAGGCCTGCGCAAGACGCTCAACTTCGGCCATACGGTCGGCCATGCGGTCGAAACCTACTTCATGGACACGCCCACTCCGTTGAGCCACGGCCATGCGGTGGCCATCGGCATGGTGTGTGAAGCATGGCTTTCGGGCGAGTTCTGTACTTTGGACAAGGCGTTCGCTCCGGCTTTCCGCGACTATGTCAAGGGGCTTTACGGCGCGGTCGAGGTGCCTGTGCAGGCCATCCCGCAGATCCTGGAGATCATGCTCCACGACAAGAAAAACTCGCGGAAGGGCATCAACTTCACTCTGCTGGAGGCCATCGGCGAGGCCTCGATCGACCATTACCTCGACCCGGAAGCGATCCGCCGCTCGATCCTGTTTTACAACGCTGCGGGGGCGGAAGACGCTCCCCGGGAAGAATAAAAGGACACTTCTCCCCTTTGGGAAGCCCGAATCGGGGAATGCGTTTGCCGGGCAAGTAAAATCCTCCGTCGTTTTTGCCAAGGCAAGCGGATAATTTGTTATCTTTGGACAACAGGTACTTTTGATCACGATGAAAACTCGACGATTCCTTTGGGGACTGCTCGCCCTCGGGTTGGCGCTGTCCCTTGACTCCTGTGCGGTTCGTCCGCCACATCCCACCCCGGGACCGCCACCTCCCGCATATCGCCCGCACAAGCCGCATCCCAAAAAAGCGCACAAACCCGGCAAACTGCCTCGCCCGCCGAAACATCGGCCGGGGAAGCCTACGCCCCCTCCGGGACCGCAAGCCCCGCTCCCCGGTCAACCGGTGCCTCCTCCCCGGAGGTAATCCACCGGAGAGGGGACGGTGTTGTGTCCTAATAAGTACCTAATAAGTATTTATGTCGCTCTGTCCCGTGAAACGGCTTTTTCCCACTTCGTTTGTAGTGGCAACGCTCTTGTTGTGTTTGCACGGCTGTGTCGTGCCCCGCTACACGGTGGCAGACACGCATTGCGGAGACTTTGGGAGGGGATCGGTATATGCCCTCAAGTCGGGAAACCGATGGCATGGAGCCGTGTTCGACAAGGATTGTCTGATATTTCCCGGTCCGCAGTTCAAGACCCGCTTTACCCCTACAACCGATGAGATCCGGCGGATTGACCGCATTCTGCGGGAGAACCTGCCGGCAGTCATCGATACGGCCGAAAAATATGGAGTCAAAGACCGTCTGAAGTCGAGAAACAGCTTGCGGAAGTATTTTGGATGGTATGTAGGAGGGCTGTCGCCGCGCGGCGACAGGATCGTCTGGGTCAAACTCTTCTACCAAGGGAAAAATCGGCTTTTTCCTTACGCGTGGACAACGATCGTCGATGTACTCGATGGCGGGGATGAGTGTTGGGAGGCCTATGTCCTTCTCGATGCCGGGACTTTGTCTGGCGTGATGATCAACGGACAGGGATAGAGAGACAAGGAGGAAAACGGTGAAAGAAACCGGCGGCTTCTGTCCGGGGTCTGGCGCAGAATGCCTACCTTTGCAGGACAAGAACAACGAAGAAATACCGAAACCGCTATGACCGATATTCGACAGTATCTCGACTCGACCTATCTCGAAACGCCTGCCACGGCGGGCATCACCCCCGAAGAATACCGGGAAAAAGCCCGGAAATATATCCAGGAGGCTATCGACGAACATTTCAAGCTCATCATGATCCGTCCCGACCAGGTGGCTGTCGCCCGGCGAATGATCGACGAAAGCCACAGCGAGGTGCTGGTCGGCACGGTTATCGGATTCCCGGAAGGCACGTATTCGACCGAGGAAAAACTGACCGAAGCACGCCGTGCCTTGGCCGATGGAGCGGACGAACTGGATTTCGTGGTCGATTATCCCATGTACAAGCGCGGCAAGGTAGAATACGTCGCCCAGCAGGTGTATGTGTGCACCGATCTGGTACTTCAGGCCGGAAAGACGGCCAAGTGGATCCTGGAGACGGCCGCTTTGCGTCCCGACGAGATCGAGGGGCTCAGTGAGTTGATCCGCGATACGGTGTTGGACAACTTCGGGAAGGAGGCGGCTCCGCGCGTTTTCCTGAAGACTTCTACCGGATTTTTCAAACCTGCCGACGGACGTCCCGGCGGGGCTACTCCCGAGGCGGTGCGCATCCTGGTCGAGGCCGGCGCCCCGTTGCCGGTAAAGGCAGCCGGCGGGGTGCGCGATCTGCGAGCGGCCGAGCAGATGATCGCTCTGGGAGTAACGCGTATCGGTACTTCTTCGGCCAAGAAACTGGTGCAGGGGGAGGCTTCCTCGGCACAATATTGAAAAAACATATGTGTTTATGATACCTTCACGGCAGAAAATACTCCTTACCATGATCAATGCCGCTACGGCGGCCGGAGCTGAGATCGTCAAGGTCAAGTCGGGACAGTATTCGGTGCGGGAAAAGGCCGACCTTTCCCCGGTAACCGATGCCGACTATGCGGCGCAGAATACCATCGCGGCGGCACTCTTTCCGCTGGGGATACCGATGATCAGCGAGGAGAGCGCAGCCGCCGATTTTTCGGTGCGAGGGCTTTGGGATCAGGTGTTCATCATCGACCCGCTGGACGGGACCAAGGAGTTTATCAACGGTTCGCACCAGTACGGGGTCAATATCGCTTGGGTGGAACAGGGGACTCCGGTGGCCGGGGTCATCTTCTTGCCCGAAGACGGCCTGTTGTATGTCGGGGCGACGGACTTTCCGGCCATGCGCATCGAGTGTGCAGCCGGGCAGCAGTTCGATTCGCTGGAACAGTTGCAAGGGGTAAAGCTCCCCTGCGGGCCGTATCCGGATCATTATGTGCTGTTGGTGAGCAAGTCGCGCCGCACGCCGCAGATGGAGGAGTACATCGAGGATTTTGCCCGGCAACATCCCCAGGCGGAGATCCTTCCGATGGCTAGTTGCGTGAAGTACTGCGCGATCGCCGAGGGACGCGCCCATCGTTATACCCGTTACGGGAGTGTGATGGAGTGGGATACGGCTGCTGGCGATGCGCTGCTGCGCAGTTTGGGTTTGGCCCTGCGTTCCATTGCCGACGGGAAGCCGTTGGAATACAACAAGGCGGTGCTTCACAGTTCCGATTTTACCGTTTCGCGCGACGGGGAGCATCTCTGATGCGTTTCACGCACAAGGGGCGGGCAAGCG
>DCEW01000010.1 GCA_002314265.1 Flavobacteriales bacterium UBA1820 | reverse complement strand
TTTCCGCAATGCGTGTCAAAAAACTTCATCGAGCGGAAAACGGGGCTCGAACCCGCGACCCCGACCTTGGGAAGGTCGTGCTCTACCAACTGAGCTATTTCCGCCTGCTTGCGCCGCATCAGCCATGCGGCACACACGGGACTGCAAATATAGCGTGCTTAATCTTTTCTACCAAATTTTTTTCTGCGTTGCTTCACCCTGCACGCCGTACCTCCCCAAGGAAGAAAGGGAAAGCCCCTCCACCCTGTACCGTTCGGATCGCCAGGGCGATCCGAACGAAAAACAAAGCCCCATGTCAGATCAACAGCTCGAACAACGTCGGATTGTCGTTGACATACTGGTATTTGATCCCCTGCCGGTCCATCCGTTCTACCAATGCATGGAAATCCTCGGGATGCTGCACCTCGATCCCGATCAAGGCCGGACCTTTCTCGCGCGCCGTCTTCTTCTTGTACTCGAAGAACGTAATGTCGTCCGTAGGCCCGAGGACATCGGTCACAAAGCTCTTCAGCGCGCCGCTGCGCTGGGGGAAGTTCACGATGAAATAGTGCTTCAGCCCCTCGTAGAGCAAGGAACGACCCTTGATCTCTTCCATGCGGGTAATGTCGTTGTTGCTTCCACTGACGATGCACACCACGTTCTTGCCCTTGATCTTGTCCTTGTAAAAATCGAGCGCCGCGATGCTCAACGCACCGGCCGGTTCGACCACGATCGCATCGGAATTGTACAGCCGGAGGATCGTCGTGCACACTTTCCCTTCGGGTACGGCGACGATGTCGTCGCACACCTGCTGACACAGGGAAAACGTGAGCTGGCCTACCGTCTGGACCGCGGCTCCGTCCACAAATTTGTCCACCTCGTCCAGCGTTACGACATGCCCGGCCGCCAGCGAAGCCTTCATGCCGGCAGCGCCGGCCGGTTCCACCCCGATGATTTTGGTCGAAGGGCTCATTTGACGGAACACGCTCCCCACTCCGGAGATAAGTCCACCACCGCCCACCGGAACGAAGACATAGTCGATGGACTCCTTGACCTCCTGAAGGATCTCCAGCGCGACCGTACCCTGACCTTCGATGATCTTCGGGTCGTCGAACGGAGGGATGAACACCATCCCGTCGCGTTCGCACTGCGCGATCGCTTCCTGATTGGCCGCGTCGAAGGTATCGCCCACCAGGACGACCTCCACCTGATCCCCGCCGAACATCCGGACCTGATCGATCTTCTGCTTGGGAGTGGTTACCGGCATGAAGATGCGCCCCCGAATGCCCAATTTACTGCACGAATAGGCTACTCCCTGCGCATGGTTGCCCGCACTGGCACACACTACGCCGCGCTGAGCCTGCTGCGGGTCGAGGGAACGGATCTTGTTGTATGCCCCGCGGATCTTGTACGAACGCACCATCTGCAAGTCTTCGCGCTTGAGCAGCACATCGGCGCCGTAACGGTCCGAAAGGTTCCGGTTGCGCTGCAACGGAGTCGGCTCCAGAATTTCCGAAAGGGTATGTTCGGCTTTCATGATGTCGGAAAGCACCGGAAAATATTTTTTACTGTCCATCGTATCTGTTTTTGTCGTATTCTTTCCCATTGTATGCTGTAACAAAATAGCTGTCAATACCTCCCCTGCGGAAAAGCCTGCACCGCTTCCGCATGCAGAGAAGAGGTCCCGCGTGCCCCGATCAGCGGATCGAACGGGCGATGTAGTCGCCTACCGCCTGCGTACCGCTGGGCTTCTGTCCCGCCTCGGCGATGTCTTCGGTAACCACTCCTTCCTGGATGCTGCGCGCCACCGCCTCGCGGATGGCCGCGCCTTCCTTCGGCAGGGAAAAGGCATACTCGAACATCATGGCCGCCGAGAGAATGGTGGCCACCGGATTGGCAATGTCGCGTCCGGCCGCCTGGGGATACGATCCGTGGATCGGCTCGAACAACGAAGTGTGAACCCCCACCGAAGCCGAGGGCAACAGTCCGAGCGAACCGGTGATCACGCTCGCCTCATCGGTAAGGATGTCGCCGAACATGTTCTCGGTAACGATCACGTCGAAATGCGAGGGTTGCTGGATGATCTTCATCGCGGCGTTGTCCACGAACATGTATTCCACCTCGACCCCCGGATACTGCGGAGCCATCTCCTGCACCGTCTGACGCCACAGGCGCGAAGTGGCCAGTACATTGGCCTTGTCCACTACCGTGAGGCGACCCCGGCGTTTGCCGGCGTATTCGAAGGCCAGACGGACAATGCGCTCGATCTCTTCCCGGCTGTACACGCACGTATCGTAAGCCGTCTTCCCGTCTTCGGAACGCCCCTGGGGACGACCGAAGTACAGCCCGCCGGTGAGTTCCCGCAGAAAAACGAAATCCGCCCCCTGGACAACCTCGCTGCGCAGCGGCGAACGGTACAACAGGCTGGGGAAGGGCGACACCGGACGGATATTGGCATAGAGTCCCAATGCCTTCCGCATGGCCAAAAGCCCCTGCTCGGGCCGTACCCGGGCCGAAGGATCGTTGTCGAAACGCGGATCGCCGATCGCTCCGAAGAGCACCGCATCGGATTCCATGCACACCCGATGGGTCTGCTCAGGATACGGATCGCCATAGCGGTCGATCGCGGCCGCTCCGACCTCTGCGTAAGTGTACTTTGCCTGGTGTCCGTAGCGGGCACAAACGGCATCGATGACTTTGACGGCCTGCGCCGTGATCTCAGGGCCGATCCCGTCGCCGGGCAATACTCCCATCTTGAATTCCATTGTGTATGACGTATTTTGTTTATTCGGTTCTGTTTTTCTCGAACTCCTCCACGCGCCCGCGCTGGCTGACCAGATAGTCGACATCGTCGTATCCGTTGAGCAGGCACTGCTTCTTGTAGGAAGAAATATCGAAATGCTCCGCACCCACTCCGGGGGCTTCGATCGTCTGACGTTCCAGGTCAATGGTCAGGCGCAGCGAAGGGTCGGCCTGTACGGCCTCAAACAGCCGGGCGAGGTACTCCGGGGAGACCTGTACGGGCAGAAGGCCGTTGTTCAGGGCGTTCCCGCGGAAGATGTCGGCGAAATAACTGGACACCACCGCGCGGAATCCTGCCCCCAGGATGGCCCAAGCGGCATGTTCGCGGCTCGATCCGCAGCCGAAGTTCTTGCCTGCCAACAGGATCTGACCGCCATACCGGCTATCGTTGAGCACGAAATCCGCCCGGGGCGTTCCCTCGGGCGTGTAACGCCAGTCGCGGAACAGGTTCTGCCCGAAGCCCTCGCGCGAAGTGGCCTTGAGGAAACGGGCAGGGATGATCTGGTCGGTATCGATGTTCTCAATGTTCACGGGCACTGCCGTGGAAGTGAGTACGGTAAACTTTTCTATCATGTCTTCGATGGGGCTGGGCCCTTTTGTTTCGTTTTGTTTCTTTGCTTTTCCCTTTCTTCACCCCGCATGGAGGCCGCGCTCTCACGCGCGCTCCCCTGCAGAATCCTCAGCGGGCTTTCCTTTCTTCCTCCCTTAAGTGTTCCCCCCCCCGGCAAGGGAAAAATACATCCGTCCGCCGGGACGAAGATGTCAATGTGCCAAAGGATCGGTTACCACGCCCGTTACGGCAGCGGCGGCCGCTACCAGCGGTCCGCACAGCAGCGTGCGCGCACCGGGGCCCTGGCGTCCCTCGAAGTTGCGGTTCGAGGTGGACAGACAGTATTTTCCGGCAGGGACTTTGTCGTCGTTCATGGCCAGACAAGCCGAACAACCGGGCTGGCGAAGTTCGAACCCGGCCTCCTGCAGGATGTCGCACAGGCCTTCTTCGATGGCCAGCCGCTCGACTTCCTTGCTCCCGGGCACGATCCAGGCCGTTACTCCCGGGGCTTTCCGTTTGCCTTTTACATACTGGGCAAAGACGCGCAGGTCCTCGATCCGGCCGTTGGTGCAACTGCCGACAAAGACATAGTCCACCCGTTTGCCGAGCATCGGTTCTCCTTCCTGGAAACCCATGTAGTCCAAAGCCTTGTGGAACGATGCGCGGGATTTTTCCTCCAGCGTGTCGGCCTGGGGGATACGGTCCGTTATCCGAAGTCCCATGCCCGGGTTGGTCCCGTAGGTGATCATCGGGGCGATGTCCGCCGCGTCGAACTCGACTTCGGCGTCGAACCGGGCATCGGGGTCGCTGTGCAAGCGGCTCCAACGCTCCACCGCACGGTCCCAATCCGCTCCCTTGGGGGCGAATTCCCGTCCGCGGAGGTACTCGAAGGTTACCTCGTCCGGGGCGATCATCCCTCCGCGGGCGCCCATCTCGATGCTCATGTTGCAGACGGTCATGCGGCCTTCCATCGAAAGGCTGCGGATGGCGCTGCCGGCAAATTCGACGAAATACCCCGTGCCTCCGCCTGTTCCCAGGCGGGAGATGATGTACAGAATGACGTCCTTGGCACAAACTCCTTCGCGCAACTGGCCTTCCACCCGGATGCGCATGGTCTTGGGACGTACCTGAAGCACGCACTGCGAGGCGAGTACCATTTCCACCTCGCTGGTGCCTATCCCGAAGGCGATGCAGCCCAAGGCGCCGTGCGTAGAGGTGTGGCTATCCCCGCACACGATGGTCATGCCGGGCTGGGTAAGCCCTGTCTGCGGGCCGACGACGTGGACGATGCCGTTGCGGGGCGACCCTACTCCGAAGAGTTCGATGCCGTTTTCGGCGCAGTTCTTCACCAGGGTTTCTACCTGGGTGCGGGACTGCGGGTCGCGCGGGGGGAGTTCCTGATGTTCGGTGGGGATGTTGTGGTCCGGGGTGGCCGTTACCTGCCGGGGACGGAAGACGGAGATCCCCCGCCGGCGAAGCCCTTCGAAAGCCTGCGGGCTGGTTACCTCGTGGATGTACTGGCGGTCGATGTACAGAATGTCCGAGCCGCCTTCGACGTGCCCCACTACGTGAGCATCCCATATTTTGTCGAATAAAGTATTCATGTTCGTTTGGTTGATGATCGCTCGTTTTTTGTGTTTTTCGGATCGGGTATCCTTTCCCGCCTCATTTTCTCTTCTTCTCTTCCGGATGCGCATCTTTGCCGCTCGTCCCCCTTCTCTCTTCCGCCGTGCGCCGTTTGCCGGATCACCGTCCCGTTCCTTCCCTATCCCCGTCTTTTGCCCTTTTGAGGGCTTGCCAGCCTCCTCGGGGAAGAAACTCCGGTGCGTTTTGCGGAAAGGGGCGTCAGGCGATTTTGCTCAAGGCATCGAGCAGGGATTCCACCGAGGCGGTAACGATGTCGGTATTGGCTCCGAAGCCGTAATACATCTTACCCTTGTGGGAAACCTGGATGTGTACCTTGCCCAGGTCGTCGCTGCCGCGCGTGATGGCCTGCACGAGGAATTCCTCGATGTGTACCCGGCGTTTGGTAATGCTCTTGACGGCATTGAAGGCGGCATCGACCGGACCGTTGCCATAGGCTGTCTCGGTGAAGGTATCGCCGCCGAAGCTGATCTGCACGGTGGCCGTAGGTACGGTGGACTGTCCGCAAACGACCTGAAGCGTTTCCAGCTTGATGGGAGCATCCACCTTGGTGCGTCCGGCGAGGACTTCGAGGTCGCGGATGGAGATGTCCTTTTTCCGGTCGGCCAGTTCGAGGAATTTCTGATAGATGGCATCGAGTTCCTCCCCTTCCGGCGTGTAGCCCAGCTCCTTCAAGTGGTGCTTGAGGGCGGCGCGACCGCTGCGGGCGGTCAGGATGATGCTCGACTGATCCACCCCGACGTCTTCCGGGTCGATGATCTCGTAGGTCTCGCGGCTCTTGAGCACCCCGTCCTGGTGGATGCCGGAGGAATGCGCAAAGGCGTTGCGGCCCACGATGGCCTTGTTCGGCTGTACCGGCACGCGCATCAGGTTGGATACCAAGTGGCTGGTGTTGATGATCTCGCGGGTATTGATGCCCACTTCGTAGTCCAGGTTCTTGTGGCAGGCGATGGCCATGACCACTTCTTCGAGCGCGGTATTGCCTGCGCGCTCGCCCAGACCGTTGATCGTTACCTCGGCCTGTCGGGCTCCGTTGGTGATGGCGGCCAAGGTGTTGGCTGTAGCCATGCCGAGGTCGTTGTGGCAATGGGTGGAAAGGATGGCCTTGTCGATATTGGGCACATGGTTCATCAGGTAGGCGATCTTCGCGCCGTATTCCCACGGCAGGCAATAGCCGGTCGTATCGGGGATATTGACCACCGTCGCCCCGGCCTGGATGACGGCTTCCACCACCCGGGCGAGGAACTCCTCGTCCGTGCGGCCGGCATCCTCGGCATAAAACTCGACGTCGTCCACGAAGGTGCGGGCATACTTGACGGCCTCGACGGCCCGGCGGACGATGTCCTCGGGGTTGGAATTGAGTTTTTCGTAGATATGGTAGGGAGACGTGCCGATGCCGGTGTGGATGCGCCCGCGTTTGGCGTATTTGAGGGCGTCGGCGGCTACCTCGATGTCCTTTTTCACGGCACGGGTCAGCGCGCAGATGGTGGGACGGGTAACGGCCTTGGAGATCTCGACCACCGAATTGAAGTCCCCGGGCGAAGAAATGGGGAATCCGGCTTCGATAATGTCCACGCCCAGTTTTTCCAGCTGACGCGCCACTTCGATCTTTTCAATGGTGTTCAACTGGCAGCCCGGCACCTGTTCGGCGTCGCGGAGCGTGGTGTCGAAAATGTAAACTTTCTCGCTCATGGTCTTATGTGTTTCGTTTTTATTCCTTTGTATTTTCGGGATTCACTCCCTTCCCCTTTCTGCGCTCCTTCCCCCCCTGTCCGGATGCTCCGCAGGGATTGAGAATGAGACGCGGGAAATGCCCCTTTTCTTTTTCGGGGACTTTGCGGCCGGCCGCCCGATCAAAGGCGGCCGGCCCGGCCCGAAGGCCTCATGGGTAGACTGCTCCGGTATTTCCCTGGGGAAAACCGACAGCAGGAAATGCAATCAGTTGTTTTCCGGACGGAGCTTGCGCACCACGGCACCGGCCCGCCACATTTCGGAATTGTGCATTTCTTCCAACTCCTTGTTCAGCTTTTCGCGGTAATCCGGCTGGCTGTTCGAGTCGATGGAGCGCTGGGCTTCGTTGCCGGCAGCCACTTCGCGGTACAGTTCTTCAAAGACCGGCTTGGTGGCATCGCGGAACTTCTTCCACCAGTCCAAAGCGCCGCGCTGAGCGGTGGTCGAGCAGTTGGCATACATCCAGTCCATACCGTTCTCGGCGATGAGCGGCATCAGGCTCTGGGAAAGTTCCTCGACCGTCTCGTTGAACGCTTCGGAAGGCGTATGGCCGTTTTCACGCAAGGTGTCGTACTGCGCGGCAAAGATACCCTGGATGGCTCCCATCAGCGTACCGCGTTCGCCGGTAAGGTCGGAGTACACTTCCTTCTTGAACGTGGTCTCGAACAGATAACCCGAACCTACGCCGATACCGAGTGCGATCACACGATCCTTGGCACGGCCGGTAGCATCCTGGAAGACTGCATAGCTGGAGTTCAGTCCGCGACCCTGGAGGAACATCCGGCGCAGCGAGGTGCCCGATCCCTTCGGGGCGATCATGATCACGTCCACATCGGCCGGAGGAACAATGCCGGTACGGTCCTTGTACGTGATGCCGAAGCCGTGCGAGAAGTACAGCGCTTTGCCGGCTGTGAGGTGTTTCTTGATCGTCGGCCACATGGCGATCTGGCCGGCGTCGGAAAGCAGGTACTGGATGATGGTGCCCTTTGCGGCTGCTTCCTCGATTTCGAAAAGCGTCTGGCCGGGAACCCATCCGTCGGCTACGGCCTTGTCCCAACTCTTGGTGCCTTTGCGCTGGCCCACGATGACGTTGAAGCCATTGTCCTTGAGGTTGAGGGACTGTCCGGGGCCCTGTACGCCGTATCCGATCACGGCGATCGTTTCATCTTTGAGTGTTTCGAGAGCCTTCGAAAGAGGGAATTCGTCGCGGGTGATCACATTTTCCTCGACCCCTCCGAAATTCATTTTTGCCATGGTTGCAATGTTTTTTGGTTGATAATTCTGTGTTTTATTTCGTTTCTTGTTCTTTTCTTGATGCCTCCTGCTCTTTCCTGAATTCGGCGATGCCGGGGCACTCGTCCAGCAGGTAATCCTTGCCCTTGACGATGGCCACCGAACCCGTGCGCGCGAACTGATGAACCCCATAGGGACGCAGAAGCTCCAACAGCGCCTGCGTTTCGCTCGTATGGCCGGTTTTTTCCAGCACGATGTAGTCGTCGCCGATCTCCAAGATGCGTACATGGTGTTCGCGCACCAGGTTTTCGACATTGCGGTTGCGGGACACCTTGTACAGGGCGATCTCCTGCTGAACCACCTCGTCGGGGGTATGGACGAAGGCCTTGAGCACTTCGACGCGTTTTTCGATCTGGCGCACCATCTTTTCCACCTTTTCCGGATCGGTATTGACCACGATGGTAAAACGGTGGATGCCCGCCACGGCCGACTCCGAAGTGGTCAGGCTTTCGATATTGACATTGCGGCAGGTGAGCACCGTGGTGATCTGGTTGAGGATACCCACTTTGTTTTCCGAGAAAACGGTCAGGATGTATTGTTTTTCCATGATTCTTCGCTGGGTTTTACGTCATTCGAGCATAATATCGGATACCGCCGCACCGGCCGGCACCATGGGGAACACATCGTCTTCCTTTTCCACCCGGACCTCCAAGAGGAACGCCTCCGGGCTTTCGAGCATCCGGGCAATGGCCCCGTCGAGGTCTTCGCGTTTTTCCACCAGTTCGTATCCCACCTCGTTGGCGCGGGCGATGAGCGAATACTCCGGACTGAGCATATCGGTAAACGAGTACCTGCGGTTGTAGAACAGTTCCTGCCACTGACGCACCATGCCCAGGTAGTTGTTATTCAGCAGGACGATCTTGACGCCCACGTGGCTCTGCATGATGGTGGCCAACTCCTGGATGTTCATCTGCAGACCTCCGTCGCCCACGAACAGAACCACCTGCCGGTCGGGACAGCCCAACTTGGCCCCCACCGCTGCCGGCAGTCCGTAGCCCATCGTGCCCAAACCGCCCGAAGTAATGAGCGTACGCGGAGTCGTATATCGGCAATACCGCGCGGCAAACATCTGGTGCTGGCCTACGTCGGTTACCATGATCGTGTCCTTGGGAGCGGCATCCGACACCTTGCGCACGGCCTCTCCCATCCGGATGCGTCCCGAAGTCGGATGCAGGGCCGGGGAGATGATCTTTTGCTCCTCTACCTTGTCGCATGCGCGGAATTCGGCGATCCACGCGCTGTGGTCCTGCGCAGAAACCATCTCG
Organism: Flavobacteriales bacterium UBA1820; assembly: GCA_002314265.1. GTDB lineage: Bacteria > Bacteroidota > Bacteroidia > Flavobacteriales > UBA1820 > Merdimorpha. The sequence goes on along the minus strand of DCEW01000010.1, from coordinate 23,680 downwards.
GTGAGCATCGGCAAGGTCTGTTTCACATCACCCACCACCGGCACGTCGGCATAGATGATCTTGTTCACCTCCGAGGGGTCTATCTCCAGGTGGATGATCTTGGCCCCCATCCCGAACTTGTCCGGATCGCCCGTCACGCGGTCGTCGAAACGCATTCCGATGGCCACCAACAGGTCGCAATCCTTGTTCTTGATGTTCGGCCCGTAGTTGCCGTGCATCCCGAGCATGCCCACGTTCTGCGGGTGGTCGCTCGGCAAGGCCGAAAGCCCCAGCAGCGTCGCGGCGGCCGGCATGCCGCTTTTCTCCAGAAAAGCGAGCAATTCCTTTTCAGCATCTCCCAAAATAACCCCTTGTCCTACCATCGCCATCGGCCGACGGGACAGGTTGATCAGCCGAGCTGCCTCGGCCACTTGTTCCCGATCGGGAGCGGGAGAGGGAACGTAACTACGGATGTGCTCCACTTTCTTGTAACAAAAATCCATCATCCCTACCTGGGCATCCTTGGTGATGTCCACCACCACCGGTCCCGGACGTCCGCTGCGGGCGATGTAAAAAGCCTTGGCAATGGCCTCGGGGATGTCCTGTGCCCGCTTGACCTGACAGTTCCACTTGGTTACCGCCTGGGTGATGCCGATGAAGTTGGTCTCCTGAAAGGCATCCGTACCCAACAGCGAGGAAGCCACCTGTCCGCTGATGAGTACCACCGGGGTAGAATCCAACAAAGCGTCGGCCAGGCCGGTTACCGTATTGGTCGCCCCCGGTCCGGAGGTAACCATGCACACCCCCACGCGACCCGTGGCACGGGCATAACCCTCGGCGGCATGCACCGCCGCCTGCTCGTGGCGCACCAGGATGTGGTCGATCCGGTCGCGATAGTCGTACAAGGCGTCGTAGATCGGGATCACCGCGCCACCCGGATACCCGAAAATGGTTTCCGCCCCTTCCGCCAGGAAAGACTCGATGATGGCTTGCGAGCCGGACATTCGCCGGGGAGTCCCGCAGGGATTGTTGGAAGTCTGTGTATCTTGTGTATTTTTTGTGTTCATATTTATGGATTTGCCTGATGAAAAAATCGTTTTACCCGCTCGCACCTCATCGTTCGATCTCCCGCACAGCGCCCTTGTCGGCCGAGCTTACCAGCATGGCGTACGCTTGGAGCGAACGCGGCACGACTCGCTGGCGGGATACGGGTTTGAATTCTTTCATGGCTTTCATCCGGCGGTCTATCTCATCGGCATCGACCAGCAGTTCGATGCGCCGCTCGGGGATGTCGATGGCAATGCGGTCGCCGTCGCGCACGATGGCGATCTGCCCGCCGGCCGCTGCCTCGGGCGACACGTGGCCAATGGAAAGTCCCGAGGAACCTCCGGAGAAACGCCCGTCGGTTACCAGGGCGCAAGCCTTGCCCAGGTGCATCGACTTGAGGTACGACGTGGGATAGAGCATCTCCTGCATTCCCGGGCCGCCCCGCGGACCTTCGTAGCGGATTACCACCACGTCGCCGGCTTTCACCCGTCCGCCGAGGATGCCCTCCACGGCCTGTTCCTGCGATTCGAAGACTACGGCCGTTCCTTCGAAGCGGAAAAGCGACGGATCCACCCCTGCCGTTTTGACGATACAGCCGTCGGCTGCAATGTTTCCTTTCAATACGGCCAAGCCGCCGTCCTGGAAATACGCGTGTTCCACATCCCGGATGCAGCCTTGCGCACGGTCGGTATCCATCTCGGGATAATACGTCTGCTGCGAACCCATCTCATTGGAGAAACGTCCTGCGGGAGCACTGAGGTACAGTTTTTTCGCCTCGGGCGAAAAGTCCGGCGAAGCCACGTCGTAGCGGGCCAGCACATCGCCCAGGGTCTCTCCGTCCGCCCGGTTGACCAGCGTATCGACCAGCCCGGCACGGGCCAGGATCCCCAGGATCGCCATGATGCCTCCGGCGCGGTTGACATCCTGCACGTGGTAATGTCCGTTGGGCGCCACCTTGCACAGCACCGGCACCCGGCGCGAAAGGCGGTCGATATCGGCCATCGTAAAGTCCACGCCCGCTTCCCGGGCGATGGCCAGCAGGTGCAGCACCGTATTGGTCGATCCTCCCATGGCGATGTCGAGCGACATTGCATTCTCGAAGGCCGCCTTGGTAGCCACCGAACGCGGCAGGCCCGAATCGTCCCCGTCGCGGTAGTACCGCTCGGCCATCCGGACGATGGTGCGCGCCGCACGGCGGAACATCTCCTCGCGGTTGACGTGCGTAGCTACGACCGTGCCGTTGCCGGGGAAGGCCATTCCGATGGCTTCGGCCAGGCAGTTCATCGAATTGGCGGTAAACATTCCGGAACACGAACCGCATCCGGGGCAGGCGCATCCTTCCAATTCCTGCACGTCGGCATCGGACACGCTGGCGTCGGCGCTCATGACCATCGTATCGATCAGATCGACCCCGCGCCCGCGGAAATTGCCGGCCTCCATCGGCCCGCCGGAGACGAATATCGTGGGGATGTTCAGCCGCATGGCGGCCATGAGCATCCCGGGAGTTATCTTGTCGCAGTTGCTGATGCACATCAAGGCATCGGCCTTGTGCGCATTGACCATGTATTCCACGCTGTCGGCGATGATCTCGCGCGAGGGCAACGAATAGAGCATGCCGTCATGCCCCATGGCGATCCCGTCGTCGATGGCGATGGTATTGAACTCGGCGGCAAAGCAACCCAGGGCTTCCACTTCGGACTTGACGATCTGTCCTACCCGGTGCAGATGCACGTGCCCGGGGACAAACTGGGTAAACGAATTGGCGATCGCGATGACCGGCCGCCCCATCTGTTCCTTTTTCATGCCGTTGGCTCTCCACAGCGCGCGTGCCCCGGCCATGCGGCGGGAATCCATCGTCTGTGCGCTACGAAGCGGGTTTTTCATTTCTTCTTTTTCCATGACGGTATCTTTTGTTTTCATGCAAAATGAGCAGGATCGAAAAAAGCCTCTCTCACCGAGTGAGAAAGGCTTTCGTATGTGTCCGAAAAACGGCCGCAACTTCACGCGCCTTTCTCACTCCCTGGGGTAATGACCACGGGCAGCAGCAGGACGCCAATTAGAGCAACGGCATTTTTCATTGTGTTTTTTTTATTGACCCGACAAATGTAATGCGAACTTTCCTTTCGTTCCAAATGTTTTCTTGACTTTTTTACACCCGGGGACGTTTTTTTATAAAAAAGGCTTATTCCGTCCGGGGATTTTTTTTCTTGCGCAGGGCCTTGTACACCAGAAAAGCTACCACTACCGCACACACGGCGATAAAAAGATACCCCATCTCGTGGCTGTACTGGTTGATCTTCTCCTGCAACTGTTCCCGGGTATTGATCCCCGGCACGGTGGAGAGATAGTACCCGATGGCTGCCAGGATGCCGTTCCAGATGCCCGCGCCGAGAGTCGTGTAGAGCAGGAAGGGACCCAGTTTCATCCGCGCCAGTCCCGCCGGAATGGAGATCAGCTGGCGGATGGCCGGCAACAGACGTCCCACGAAAGTGGACACCGCTCCGTGTTTGTCAAAATAATCCTCGGCCTTCTGTACCTTTTCCTGGTCGATCAGGCACATGTGCCCCAAACGACTGTTGGCAAAGCGGTAAACGATGGGGCGTCCCAGCCAACGCGCCAGGTAGTAATTGAACAGCGCGCCGATGTCCGCACCCAGGGTAGCGAACAGCACCACCAGCGAAATGCTCATCTTGCCGTCGATGGCCGCCATGTAGGCCGCCGGGGGGACGACCAGTTCGGAAGGAAAGGGGATAAACGAACTCTCGATCGCCATCAGGACCGTGATCCAGAAGTAATTGAGGTTGTCGAGGATCGCTTGGATGAATTCTGCGGATTCCATACGGGAAAACTTCGGTTTTTACTTTGCGAAAATAAAAAGAATCTCCCGATTTTTCGCCCTGCCCGCTCCGCGCGGGACAAAAAATTCGGGAAAAACACTACCTTTGACCTTTGGCGCGCAAAGTGCCCTTGCTTTTTATCACACGTATGAAAAACATTCGCAATTTCTGCATCATCGCCCACATCGATCACGGCAAGTCCACCCTGGCCGACCGGCTGTTGGAATACACCAAAACCGTTTCCGAACGGGAAAAACAGGACCAACTGCTCGACGACATGGACCTGGAGCGCGAGCGCGGCATCACCATCAAAAGCCACGCCATCCAGATGAATTATGTGCTCGACGGGGAAAAATACATCCTCAACCTAATCGACACCCCGGGACACGTGGACTTCTCGTACGAAGTATCGCGTTCGATCGCCGCCTGCGAAGGGGCGCTGCTGGTAGTGGACGCCGCCCAGAGCATCCAGGCGCAGACCATCTCCAACCTGTACCTGGCCTTGGAAAACGGGCTGACCATCATCCCGGTGCTCAACAAGATCGACCTTCCCTCGGCCAAACCGGAAGAAGTAGCGGACGACATCGTCGCCCTGATCGACTGCCGTCCGGAGGACATCATCTACGCCTCGGGCAAGACCGGACAAGGGGTTGAGGACATTCTGCGCGCCATCGTGGAACGCATCCCCGCTCCGGAAGGCGATCCGGACGCACCGCTTCAGGCTCTGGTATTCGACTCGGTGTTCAATTCGTTCCGCGGCGTGGAGGCTTACTACAAAGTGGTCAACGGCACCATCCACCAAGGGGAAAAGGTCAAATTCATGGCCACCGGCAAGTCCTACCTTGCCGACGAGGTAGGCACCCTCAAACTCAAAAAACAAGCCAAAAAACAGATCTCGGCCGGCGACGTAGGATATGTCATTTCGGGCATCAAGGAAGCCGTCGAAGTCAAAGTGGGCGACACCATCACTTCGGTCGAACGCCCGGCCGCCCAACCCATCGAGGGCTTCGAGGAGGTCAAGCCCATGGTCTTCGCCGGCATCTACCCGGTGGACACCGAAGACTACGAGGAACTGCGCTCGTCGATGGAAAAACTCCACCTGAACGACGCCGCCCTGACCTTCGAAGCCGAATCGTCCGCCGCACTGGGCTTCGGTTTCCGCTGCGGATTCCTGGGAATGCTGCACCTAGAGATCATCCAGGAGCGTCTGGAACGCGAATTCGGCATGACGGTCATCACCACCGTCCCCAACGTATCGTACCGCGTGTACCAGACCTCCGACCGCAACCATCCCCTGACCATCCACAACCCCTCGGAACTGCCCGACCCCTCGCGGCTGGACCGTGTGGAGGAGCCCTATATCCGCGCCTCGATCATCACCCAATCCGAATACATCGGTCCGGTGATGGAACTCTGCATTGCCAAACGGGGCGTACTCAAGAACCAGTCGTACCTCACCCCCACCCGGGTGGAACTCATCTTCGAGTTGCCGATGGCCGAAGTGGTGTTCGACTTTTACGACCGGCTCAAGTCCCTCTCGCGCGGATACGCCTCGTTCGACTACACGCCCATCGACTTCCGCCAGGCCGACCTGGTCAAGGTCGATATCCTGATCAACGGCGAACCGGTCGATGCACTCTCCTCGCTGGTACACCGCGCCAATGCGTACAACATCGGCAAGAAGATCGTCGAGAAGCTCCGCGGCCTGATCCCCCGCCAGCAGTTCGACATTCCGCTCCAGGCGGCCATCGGCGCCAAGATCATCGCCCGCGAAACGATCAAGGCTGTCCGCAAGGACGTTACCGCCAAGTGCTACGGAGGCGACATCTCCCGCAAACGCAAGCTGCTCGAAAAACAGAAACAAGGCAAAAAACGCATGCGGCAGATCGGCCGGGTCGAAGTACCCCAGTCGGCCTTCATGGCCGTGCTCCGTCTCTCGGACGACTGACCCCGCTCTCGTCCCCCGGGATTTCCGCCGAGGGCCGAAAAGATCCCCTGCCGGACAATACTCCCGTGCGCCGTCTGAACACAGAAAGACAAAAAACATATAACAAACGTATGAAAGTAGGTATCATCATGGGGTCGGACTCCGACCTGAAAATCATGCAGCAGGCCGAAGCCGTCCTGCACGAACTGGGTGTCGAAACCGAAATGGATGTCATGTCCGCCCACCGCACGCCCGAACGGGTATTGGACTATGCCCGGGGAGCTTACCAGCGCGGAGTAGCCGTGATCATCGCCGGAGCGGGCGGCGCCGCCCACCTGGCCGGATTTGTCGCCGCGGTGAGCGCCATGCCGGTGATCGCTGTTCCCATCAAATCGTCCAACTCGATCGACGGCTGGGACTCCATCCTCTCGATGCTGCAAATGCCTTCGGGTGTGCCGGTAGCCACCGTCGCCCTGGACGGCGCCCGCAACGCAGGCATCCTGGCCGCACAGATCCTTTCGGTAGCCGACCCGCAGCTCCACCAGCGTATCGTGGACTTCAAGGAAGCGATGAAGGAAAAGGTCTATGCCGCCAGCGCCCGGGTACGCGAGCAAGCAAAATAAGCCCTCTCTCCCTCCGGAACGGCTGCGAAGGTAGTACCCAAAAGTCCGAAGGGCCGGAGTGCTCGTGGCCACCCCGCAAAGACTTCGCCCAAAGGCAAAAACATCCCGAAGGGAGAAGCATTGAAAAAAATTGAAAAAATTACGTATTTTTGTCCCGCTGAAAGCCGTTCCCGACTTCCAGCGGGACAAAAAATATTCGTTCCATCGCACTGATAGATAGCAGGCATTGAAAAAATTCTTTCCCGTTTTTACACGCCGCTGCGTGTTTTTCATCCGCATCTGAAGCCCCGGCCCGCACCGGTGATCCCTTTCTGCGGGGGCTTTTGCAAGTGTACCGCTTTTCGGGATCCGTCCCCTCCCCTCCCGGTTTCTTTTTCTCCCATCGTTCCACCGGGCTTTGTCCCCCTCAAAAATTTGCATCAAAAGGATGAAAACAAGTTACATAGACCTGATCGACCAGACGTTCTACTTCCCGCAGGAAGAATTCGACCTCAAAGGAGACAACCTCACCTTTCACGGCATCGATCTGATGGGGCTGATCGAGAAATACGGAACTCCGCTGCGCCTGACCTACCTGCCGCGCATCTCGGAAAACATCCAGCGGGCCAAGCGCATCTTCGCCCAGGCGATGCAGAAGAACGATTACCACGCTTCGTACAACTACTGTTACTGCACCAAAAGTTCGCATTACAGCTTCATCCTGCACGAAGCGCTCAAGAACGACATCCACATCGAGACTTCCTCGGCCTACGACATCCCCATCGTGGAAAAACTGATCGCCGAAGGACGCCTGGCCAAAGACAGCTACATCCTGTGCAACGGATTCAAACGGGGCAAGTACATCGACTACATCGCCCGGCTGATCAACACCGGCCACCCGAATACGATCCCCATCATCGACAACGAGGACGAAATAGACTACCTCTGCCAAGCGATCGACCGCCCCTTCGAGATCGGCATCCGCATCGCCTCGGAAGAGGAACCGAAATTCACCTTCTACACTTCGCGTCTGGGCATCAAGTACCGCGACATCGCTCCCCTGTACCGCCGGGTGATCAAAAACCACCCGAAGGTTCGGCTGAAGATGCTCCACTTTTTCATCAACACCGGTATCAAGGACAGCGCCTACTACTGGAACGAACTGCTCAAATGCCTCAAGGTGTACGCCGACCTGAAAAAGGACTGCCCGGAACTCGACTCGCTCAACATCGGCGGGGGCTTCCCCATCAAGACTTCCCTGGCCTTCGAGTACGACTACCAGTACATGGCCGACGAGATCATCGGTCAGATCAAGATGATGTGCGAAGACCGGGAAATCCCGGTACCGAACATCTTTACCGAATTCGGCACCTTTACCGTCGGGGAGAGCGGGGCGACCATCTACGAAGTGATGCACCAAAAGGAGCAGAACGATCGGGAACGCTGGGACATGATCAACTCCTCGTTCATGACCACCCTACCGGACGCCTGGGCCATCAACCAGCGTTTTGTCCTGCTGCCCATCAACCGCTGGCGCGACCCGTACGAACGGGTGCTGATGGGAGGGCTGACCTGCGACTCGGACGACTTCTACAACTCCGAACAGCACGTCAATGCCATCTACATGCCGAAATTCAGCGAGAAAAAACCGCTTTACATCGGATTTTTCAATACCGGAGCCTACCAGGACGAACTGGGCGGGGTGGGGGGCATCCAGCATTGCCTGATCCCTCAGCCACAACACATCATCGTGGACAAAGATGCGCAGGGGAACTATACGGATCGTGTCTTCCGCAAGGAACAGACGGCCGAGGAATTCATGAAGATCCTGGGCTATACCGAATAAAAGATCCTCTGTGAAAGGCTTCGGAATGCTTTTTTGCGGTTTTCCGGAAAAAAATTTGGCAGTTTCAAAAATTTAACCCTATATTTGCACCGCTGTAAAGGTACCCTAGCTCAGTTGGTAGAGCAAAGGACTGAAAATCCTTGTGTCCCTGGTTCGATTCCTGGGGGTACCACACAAAACGACCATTGCGGCAACCGGTACGGTTGCCGCAATCTTTTTATCCGCTTACTTGGCCTGAAAAGATCCCTCCACTCCCGCAAACTCCCGACAAAAAGTCCGTTTTTCCCCCAACCTTTCCTTTGAGGAGGGAAATTAATCGTTACATTTGTTTTCAGGATCGAAAAAAACGACAGACGATGAAAATACATGACTACAGCCAGGAAAAATCCCTGCTCAGTACCTACATCGCCCAACTACGCGATGTAAACCTCCAGAAAGACCGCATGCGCTTTCGCCGCAACCTGGCCCGCGTAGGGGAGCTTCTCGGATACGAACTTTCCAAAACGCTCGCCTACCAGTCCCAGAAGGTAACTACCCCGCTGGGGACAAAATCCTGTGCCGTACTCCAAGACGAGGTAGTCATCTGCTCGATCCTGCGGGCGGGACTTCCGCTGCACGGAGGGCTGCTGGACTGTTTCGACCAGGCGCAAAACACGTTTATCTCGGCCTACCGGCGCCACCGGGAAGGCAGCCACGATTTCGACATCGTGGTCGAATACCTCGCTTCGCCCTCCCTCGAGGGGAAAGTGCTGATCATCGCCGACCCGATGCTGGCTACCGGCTCGTCCATCATGGCGGTCTTCGAGGCACTGAAAAAATGCGGCACGCCGCGCTGCATCCACATCGTATCGGTGATCGGATCGACCTGCGGGGTGAAGGCCATTGCCGATCATTTCGCTCCGTATCCGGCCGAACTGTGGATCGCTACGGTGGACGATGCGCTGAACGAAGACAAATACATCGTCCCGGGACTGGGCGACGCCGGCGATCTGGCTTTCGGGGAAAAACTGTAATCCGACGCCCCTCGTGCGGACAAAAACGGGCGGCCCTTGTGCNNCCGTTTTTGTTTGACGAGAATATTGAACCGGATTACCGGGTCGTCGGATCGTAATACGGGAGGTCGTACATCCGGAAGAAATCCTCCGAGAAGCGGGCTCCCCACAGATCGTACCGCTCGAACTGATCGGGCATCTTGCGCAGGAAACGCTCCCAATCCTTCTTTTCCGGCTGGGACCACACGTTTTCGGCCAAAGCGGACAAACGCGGGAACAGCGCCATTTCCACCTTGCCCGTCGTGGGGAAATACTCCGTCCACAGGCAAGCCTGCGCACCGATGATGTTGGAGGCCTGCTCCGGGGTCAGTTCGGCGGGAATGATGTCGTACTTGTACACCTTTTCCAAGGGAAGATAACCCTGGTGGGTAATTTGTCGCTGATTGCGGGACTGGAGGTTGTTGTAATACGAGTAACCCGAGGGTGTCATGATGACCCGATGGCCGGACTTGGCCGCCGTAATACCCCCGGCGGTTCCCTGCCAGCTCATCACTACCGCATCGGGAGCCAGACCGCCTTCGAGGATCTCGTTCCAGCCGACCGTCGTCTTTCCTTTCTTGGCGATCACATCCCCCACATAGTGGATGAAATAGCTCTGGAGTTCTTCTTCGTCCTTTAGGTTGTGCTCTTTCATGAATTGCTGAGCCTGTTCGGACTCCTTCCACCATTTCTTGGCACATTCATCGCCCCCCACATGGATGTACTGCGAAGGAAACACATCGCACAACTCCGAGAACACATCGGTCAGGAAAGCGAACACCTCCGGTTTGGGAGCCAGCACGTTGTTGAACTTGTTGTAGATCCCCCAGGTCTGGGCCGTCTTGTGCTCCAGGTCCGGCTGGGTGCTGAATTCGGGATGCACGGCCAGTACCGCCATGCAATGGCCCGGGATGTCGATCTCGGGGATAACGGTGATATAGCGTTCGGCGGCATATTCTACGATCTCCTTGGCCTGCTCCTGGGTATAGTAGCCTCCGTAGGGGCGTTTGCGGTACGTGCCGGGATACAACCCGAGGATTTCCCCTTCGCGGGTAGAGCCTTGGGCGGTGAGTTCCGGGTGGGACTTCATCTCCAGGCGCCAGGCCTGGTCATCGGTCAGATGCCAGTGGAAATAGTTCATCTTGTGCAACGCCAGATAGTCGATATAGCGTTTTACGTATTCCACCGGGAAGAAATGCCGGACGCAGTCGAAGTGCATGCCCCGGTATGCGAAACGGGGATAATCGCGGATCGTCACCGCCCCGATGATGGGCAGCACTCCCGCCCGGGTAGGCAGCATCTGGATGAGGCTCTGCATGCCATAGAACACACCCGGACCGTCATTTCCCTCGATACGGATCGCTTCGGGAGTAACCGTGAGGGTATATCCGCCCGAGGTCTCCCCGTTTTTCCGGTCGGAAAAGACGATCAGGTCTTCGCCCGCATCTTTCTTGGCCAGGGCCAAACGGTATCCGAAATGGCGGTTGAAGTAGTCGATGAAGTACTTGGCCGATTTTTCCGCCTCTTTGTCGGCTGCATACACGCGCGTTGCGCGGGAAATGGTAAACTGCCCCTGCCCGGAGGTCATCTCAACAGGTTCGGGGATGATGTTGGGCAACGGAGCGTTCTTTTGCTGGGCGGCAACGGCACCGAAGAACAGCAAGAAAAGACTGAAGAAAGTCGTTCGCATAATTTCTCAATGTTTTTTGTGGTACAGGTTTTCCGGCATTGCGAGAATACCGCTTGAAAGTTGCAAATATAACCGATAAATCGGTTTTCCCATCAAATGGTTTATCTTTGTCTGGTCGTAAAAACAAAAAAACGCCGAAATGTTAGACATCGCCCGCCTGCCGGCCGGAAAGCCTGCGTACCATACCCGTTGGACATGCCCCTCGAATATCGCCATCGTCAAATACTGGGGCAAACGGGAAGGCCAGCTCCCGGCCAACCCCTCGGTGAGCCTCACCCTGGAAGCCTGCCGCACGGATACCACTCTCGACATCTCGCCCCGCTGCGGAGAAGGAGACGACCGGCCGTACCGGATCGAGGTCCAACTCGACGGGAAGCCGGCACCGGGATTCGTCCCCAAGATCGAGCAGTTCTTCGACCGGATCGCCCCCTACGCACCCTATCTGCGCGACTATGCCTTCGTGTTGCACACCTCCAACAGTTTCCCGCATTCCTCGGGCATTGCTTCGTCGGCTTCGGGACTGGGAGCCTTGGCCGCCTGTCTGGTGGATTTTGAGAACGCCTGCTCCGCTCCCTTGGCGCAGGAGGACTTCCTGCGGCGGGTATCGTTCTACGCCCGGTTGGGGTCGGGAAGCGCCTCCCGAAGCATTTATCCCGGTGTCGTCCTGTGGGGGGAATGCCCCTCGGTACCTGCCTCATCCGACCTGTACGCCGTACCGCTCCCCGAAGCGGACATCCATCCCGTATTTCGGGATTTTCGGGATACCGTCCTGCTGATCGAACACGGAGCCAAAAGCGTATCCAGCACCGCCGGACACGCCCTGATGAAAGGGCATCCGTACGCCTCGGCGCGGTTTGCCCAAGCCCGAGAACACGTGGAACGCCTGCGGGAAATCCTCCAGCGGGGCGACGTAGCGGCATTCGGAGCCTTGGCCGAACGCGAAGCACTGACCCTGCACGCGATGATGATGACCGCCGACCCGTGTTACATCCTGTTCAAACCGGCGACGATTGCCGTGCTGGATGCCGTATGGCAATACCGGAAAGAGACTCTGGTACCCCTTTACTTTACGCTCGATGCCGGCGCCAACGTACACTTGCTCTACCCGGCCTCGGCCGAAGTACCCGTTCGGGAATTCATCGCCACTACACTCTCTCCCCTGTGCCAAGGGAGAATGATCCACGACCGGGTCGGGACGCAAGGGGTGCGAAAAGCTGCCTTGTAAACTCCGAAGTCCCGGGAAAGGGCATAAAAAAGCCGCACCCCGGCGGGGTGCGGCTCTACTGCCGGGCAAAAAAGTCCTCACAACTTCTTGCGGCGGGACTGCGCGGCATGCAAAGCCGACAACTCGTCGAACTCTTTGTGCAAGGCCGCTAATCTCTCCGGATCCTTTTCAATAGTGCAAACACAACGCACGTAAGATATCTTGGTTTTCACATCCTGTATATCATACTTGCGAATAATTTTTAATCCGGTTAGAAATATATCTTCCGATAAAATATCCAGTTCATGGCTCCAAAATGCTCCACGTTGACTGTTTTCTGCCCTATCTATGGCCCAATACGAGTTCTGTAAAAAATACTCGATTTCCTCTTTGGAAATGGGCAATTTTCCCCCTTCCAAGATCCGGTGAGCGGCATCACGCACGAGTGTCAAGGCTGGTTCGAAATCGTTTGCATCGACCAATTCATCGACCTTTTTGTACAAAGAAGCAAAATCTATCATGGCTTTGTCGGTTTTATGGTGTTAAACATGATTCACGGTTACATTTCCAATCGCATCACCCGCTCAGGTTCGTTCCATTTATCCATATTCGGCACGTATATCTGGAGAAGGCCGCCCTCGGTCCGGTAGGTGCCGTCCCGGATTGGAGCGATTTTGCTCTCAAAGATAGGAATTCCCTCCTTGAGTTCTTCCTGTTTCGGTGTAATTTTGTAGATATAGTACTGCCGGGACCGGCTGCCGGGAAAGGGCATAAAAAAGCCGCACCCCGGTGGGGTGCGGCAAAAAAATAGAAGAACAATGCTTACATAGGTTTGGGATATTCTGCCAAAAATTCCCGCTTGAAATCCTCCCATAGCGAAAAACTCTCGCGCAACACCGCCTCCAACTCGTCGTAATCGCCGAAAAAAGGATAAAGCGGTACTTGTTCCCGAGGAACATTCATCAACAATCCATACAATCCCATCCATATCCTCGATAAGGGACGTACTAATTTTTTATCACGAAATACAGCCCAAATCAATTCTACCTGACCATATTCAAGTGCTATATTAAATTTGAATTCATAACCATCTCGTTTTTCTGTTGCTTGAAAAAACCGCTCGCCCCGAAAGTAGCGGATCTTGTAGCCGAACGACTCCAAAATCTCCTTGGTCAGGTCGAAGTCCAATATCATCAAAAGATCGAGGTCCGGACGGATAGGATGCTGGCGGGAAAGGGCCTCAAAACGTCCGGCAAAATTGATCTTATTGAGTATCATCCGATCCCTTGAAGACAAAATATTTGTATCTACATTTATTCCCATAACTCATTCTGGTTTAAAGATGATTTCTACGCCATATTCTCTGGCTAAATTAATGAATTTTTACGAATCCGGCATAAAAAAGCCGCACCCCCTTTCGGAAGCGCGGCAAAAAAATAGAAGAACAATGCTTACATAGGTTTGGGATATTCTGCCAAAAATTCCCGCTTGAAATCCTCCCATAGCGAAAAACTCTCGCGCAACACCGCCTCCAACTCGTCGTAATCGCCGAAAAAAGGATAACGCGGCACTTGTTCCCAAGGCACATTCATCAACAATTCATACAATCCCATCCACACATCTGACACCTCTCTTACCAATTTTTTGCCACAATATACCGATGTGATAAGTTCCGCTCTCCCATAGTCAAGTGCGATATTGAAACGAAATTCATAACCATCTCGTTTTTCTGTTGCTTGAAAAAACCGCTCGCTCCGAAAGTAGCGGATCTTGTAGCCGAACGACTCCAAAATCTCCTTGGTCAAGTCGAAGTCCAATATCATCAAACGATCGAGGTCCGGACGGATAGGATGCTGGCGGGAAAGAGCCTCAAAACGTCCGGCAAAATTGATCCGTTCAAATAGTTCCCGATTGATCGAAAACAGATCATCCTGTACATGCTCTTGAATAGTCATGGCTTTATTCGGGTTTAAAGATGATTTCCACGTCATATTCTCTGGCTAAATTAATGAATTTTTGCAAATCCGGAAAATTCTTGTTGCTTTCGGGGATTTCCAAATAATATTTTCCTTCCAATACTGTTCCATCTATCTTGTCATATTTATTTGTCCGTATAACCGTTCCGCGCTTGTATTTCTCGTGAAATTCTTTCAGGTACCTTTCGAAGGTTTTCAGGTTTATCTTTGACAGATCGATGGCTTTTCTGGACACTATGCACTGTTTTTCCACGCCATAAGAATCCAGTCTTCTCCCATTTTCAAGATTAACCTGATGATATTTATACCACTTTTCATCTTCTGCCTTTCTGTCAAAACGATTCCCCCGCGCCATCGGAGAGTTGTTTCTGTAATAGTCGGACACGACTTTCCAATCGAAAAATCCCCGAGGTGTTTTGTACTGTCGCTGTTTTCGCTGGACGTACTGTTCGTATCTTCCCCAATCGGCGACCCATTGCAGCAAAAAGTTAGAATACTTCACCGGCTGACTGGCTTGCGAGGACTGGTATATCTCCGTCGCTAATACTGCCGGGCTGTAAATCTGGGGAAGGTAGCTTTTGACGTCCCGCGGGGCTGACAACGCCGGCCTATCCGACGACTCGTAGATTTGCTGGAGGACATTGTCCCAAACACTTCCCTGGACAGGCGGGCGGGATACTTGCTGCCCGCTCCGAAGGACGTCCTCCGATACGGTCAACGAACGGACGGGATACGAGACCGTCTGGGCATCGACCGGGATGGGTTTGGTGAAATCGACCTCGCCGGTAACTTTCTCGATGGCCCGGAGGTCTTTCTGCGAGGAGGTGGCTTTCAGCAGGTTCTTGTACTGGGCGGGGAGGAATTCCAGCAGTTTGAAACTTTTCGTCCGTTTCCAGGTGTCGAGCAGTTTCTTGAGGTTCCCCCCGGGGATCAACATGAGCGCTACGTCGAAGATAAAACGTCCCTGCGCATAGCCTTGCTCGCCGGTAACACCGTCCAGACGCGAGAAATAGTCGCCCAGCAATTCCAGTACTTGATCCTGGAACAGGCTACGGAACAGTATGTCGGTATGGTAACGGTCGATAAACTCGATCAAATCCGACCCTGACTGGTAGGCCGAAAGGTTGATCTGGTAATACTTCTTATCGGCCTCATCCAGTTTCTTCTGAATGGAGTCCGGCCAGATGGGCATGCGGGACAATTTGCTGGCCGCTCCGTAACCGATATACTGTATGGCACCTTTTCCCGTTCGGTACAGTTCGACCACTAGGTTGATGACTCCATCTACAACACCGGCCGAAAGTCCCCGGAGATAAAAACGGTCCCGGTAAAACGTCGGCGAGATATAACGTTCGAGCCCGGGAAACAGGTTGCCCGGTTCGACGGGTTCGGCGGGCTTTTGCTGCTCTTCGTAGAGGGAGACGATGGTCCCGAAAGGCATCAGCCACTGCATCGGCGTCCGCATGCGCGAAAACACGCGGAGAAGCGCTTCGTCGGAGAGGGCGACCAGGGCGTCCTTTTTGACTGCTTCCACGCCCGTGCCGAGGGCTTTGGCGGCCGCATCCGTGTTGCGCACAAGTCGGGCGAGGTCCTGCTCCACCTGCTTGGCGGCGAGAGTCGAAGTGGCTTTCTGCCCGGCGGTTCCCACGACAGCCGCTTGCTGGGCGGCGGAGGCGGCGGCCTGGCCGTTTTCCTTCATGTACTGCTCGAAGGCCGAGGGGTCTTCCGTGTCGAGCATTCGGTTGAGGGCGGTCGTGGCACTGCGAGTGTTGCGCAAGGCGCCGCTCTCGCGGATGGTCTGGGTGAAAAACCGGTAGGCGAGCGCTTTGTCCCCCCGGCGCAGGATTTCCTCGATG
Organism: Flavobacteriales bacterium UBA1820; assembly: GCA_002314265.1. GTDB lineage: Bacteria > Bacteroidota > Bacteroidia > Flavobacteriales > UBA1820 > Merdimorpha. The sequence continues at coordinate 7,685 of DCEW01000010.1, read as the reverse complement.
CGGGTGCGGAACTGCTGCGGGTCGGGCACATACTGCAGGAAGGTGTTCAGGTTGTCCACCAGGTTGGTGTACCCGGTGCCGATCCAGTTGCGGTAATCGGCGGGCAGGCTCCAGCCCTGGCGCGCGGCGACTTCGGGGAAGATCTCCCGGGCGTACCACTCGGTGAGCATCTCCAGGGTGCGGCGTTGGCGCGATTCGGGATACAGGTTGAAGTCCAGGATCTCGTCCCGCCACTGGGGGTAGAGTTGCTCCAGACGGGCAAAGGATTCGTCCTGGCTCATGGTGTGCACCATCTCGTGCGTGATGTCCGATACGGCCGAGAGTTGCGCCTTGGTCAGTTCGACCCCGGTATGCGACTGGCGGAATGCGGCCAGAAGGTCCTCCGCCGGATTGTGCCCGTCGGAAGCGGTGCGGGTGGAGATCTGAAAACGCGCCTGACGGTCGGTGATCCGGGTATCCATCAGCACTTCGGGGTCGGCCGGATCGACCAGCGCTACGTCGATGCTCTGGACGTCTTTGAGAAAATCGTCCCCACGGAAACGCTCCAGGTAATAGCCCAACTGCTCCTCGGGAGTCATCTCGGCCAACAGGCGCGTTTGCCCCCGGTACTCCACGAAATTGGCCTGGGGCAAGGCGGGGAACTGCTGCCGGTAGGTCTCCAGGTTTTTGGTCAGACTGGCCGCCACCCCGGGCGGCATCCGCGTGATGGGCGTTTTGCTCGAAATGCCGATAAAGCCCTTGGCCTTGAGCTGCGGGGTGAGAAAACCGACGTAGATCAGCGGATGGCACGAACAGCGGCAGTTGTAATGCCATCCGGTAAACACGAAGTCCTTCGAATAGTCCCCCGCGTAGTCGTCGCAGATGTCCCGGGTGCGGCGTCCTCCGCGTGTATTGGTAGCCCGCACCGCGATGCGGTAGCCGAGGATCTCGGGCACCTCGCGCCCCATCGTGTTTTGCAGCACATAGCTGCCCTTGATCAGGTTTTGCTCGGCCGTATTGCCGGCATAAGCCGCCGCATCGCCCGCTGCCGTATCCCGGCCATAGACGGTCTGCCGCCACCGGTGCAGGTCGATCCCCAAGCGCGAAGCCGTCTGCGGGTCGTGCAGGAACTTCCGCAGGGTCTCCACCTGACCTTTGGTGAGTTTCCCGTTGCGCACCGTTCCCAAGGCGGCGAGTACCTGCGGGTCTTTGAGCAGTTGGTTGAGCAGTTTTACCTCCTGGGACAGCATCCCGCCCGAACGGGCGATCGAAAGTTGCTTGTCCGCCGCAAAACTCTGTGCCCCGGAAAACCGCGCGGTAAATTCGGCCATGCTCTCCTGCCGGGAGGGAAGTCCGTCGATCGCTTCGGCAAAAAGTTCCACACAACGGCGCTCGTACTCCTTTTCAGCGGCCTCGATCACCTCCGTGAGTTGCTCCTGATACTTCTGCCGAAGCTGCGTATCCAGACGGGTGTATTCCGGCGAACCCGGCTCCAGATTCCACAATGCGACGCTCCCGCGCAACGCGTCGAGATACGCGGCGTCGATGCGGCGTTTGGCCGAGGCGATCGAGCGGTCGAGTTCTTTCTGAAGGCGTTCGAGCGAGGTTCGGGCTTGTTTTTCACTCATTATATTTCCTTTTCGATAATTATTAAAAGCCGAAAGAGCGGAGTGTGTGGTTCGCTTTCCCGAATATAATCAAAAAAGAAATATTTTCAAAGGAAAAACCTTACAAAAATCCACTGTCTCTTTCCCAAGGAATTTAGCTGGGAGAAAACCGGGAAAAAACTATCTTTGTGCAAGGGCGTACCGCTTTTCCTCCTACCTTCGGGAGGGGAAAAAGAGAAACGAGCCTGCTGCAAAAAGAAAAACAACACCATGGACATCACACAGATCCTGCACGACTGGGGGCTGCAATCCGAACGATTGATCGACTTTTTAAGCACCCTCATCACCCTGGCCATCATCGCTTTGTGCGCATGGCTGTCGTACTTTCTGGTCAAGAAGTGGATCGGACGCTTCATCCTCTGGATGGTACACCGCACGCGATTCCGGTGGGACAGCCTGATGTTCGACCGCACGTTCTTCTCGCGGCTGGGACTGTTGGTCGCGCCCAACGTAGTGCTGGTGGGGCTCTCGTGGATCAAATGGGAAAAGATGTACCTCGTCGAACGTTTTGTCGGCGCCTGGATCGTTCTGGCGGCCGTGATGCTCATCATGGCGGTATTGAACGGACTGGAGAGGATCTACCAAAGCTATCCTATCTCGAAAGACCGCCCGATAAAAGTATTCGTCCAGTCGGTAATGATCTTTTTCTGGTGCGCGGGACTCATCGTGATCGTGGGAATCTTCACCCGCGAGTCGGTATCCACGCTGCTGGCCGGGCTGACGGCATTCGCAGCGGTACTGATGCTCCTTTTCAAGGACTCGATCATGGGCTTTGTGGCCGGCATCCAACTGGGGGCCAACAACATGGTATCCATCGGCGACTGGATCACCATGTCGGACGCCGGGGCGGACGGTACGGTGATGGACATCAACCTGACCACGGTCAAGGTGCGCAACTGGGACATGACCATCACCACCATCCCCACCTACAAGCTGGTCTCCGACTCGTTTGTCAACTGGCGCGGCATGGCGGAATCCCAAGGCCGCCGGATAAAACGCTCCATCTATATCGACGTTACCTCCATCCATTACCTGACCCCGGAGGAAATCGACTCCCTGGCCCAGTCCGACCTGCTGAAAGACTACATCCGCAACAAACAGGCCGAACTGCAGGCCTACAACGCCCAGCACGAAAACCCCCTGGACCAACTCCGCCTGACCAACGTCGGGGCCTTCCGCGAATACCTCGACCTTTGGCTCGCACACCGCCCCGACATCAATACCCAGATGACCCACATGGTGCGCCAGCTGCAACCCGGCCCCACCGGACTCCCGCTGGAGATCTACTGTTTCTCCGCCCAGCAGGAATGGGTGCGGTACGAACAGATCCAGTCCGATATCTTCGACCACGTGCTGGCCATCGTCGGGCAGTTCAACCTGCGGATATTCCAGTATTCGGACGCGCCGGACTGAACGCTCCACCGCATCACCAGGCAAGCCCTACACCGAAAGAGCCGGTGCCTAAAAACCGAGAAAAGAGCAAAACGATGAAAGAAAAAGCGGTATTCAACTGGAGCGGCGGGAAAGACTCGGCACTGGCCTTGACGCAAGTGTTGCAGGAAGGGCGTTACGACGTCGTGTCGCTGCTCACCACCGTTCACCGGAGCACCCGGCAGTCGTCGATGCACCACATTCCCCAGTCGCTGCTCAAAAGACAAGCCGAGAGCATCGGCATTCCCCTGTTCGAAGTGGAACTTCCCCCGGAAGGCTCGATGATCTCCTACCGGGAGGCGATGGACACCGCCGCGCGGCATTTCCTCGAACAAGGGATCACGCATTTCCTCTTCGGCGACATCTTCCTGCACGAGGTACGCTCCTACCGCGAGAAACAGCTCGCACCCTTGGGCATCCACGTGGTAGAACCCCTGTGGGGCCGACCTTCCGCAGAAGTGATGGAGGAGTTCCTCGCTTCGGGCCTGCAGACGGTCGTGGTAACGGTGACCGAAGGGGTCCTCGGCCGGGAGTTCGTCGGGCGGAAGATCGACCGGGAGTTCGTCCGCACACTACCCGCGCAGGTGGACGTGTGCGGAGAAAACGGCGAATACCACACTTTCTGCTACGACGGGGACATTTTCCGCTTCCCGGTGGAGTTTTCCCTGGGTGAACCCCGCCGGTGCACCTATCCCGTACGCTTGGACGACGGGACGGTCCGGGACTTTTCGTACTGGTTCGCGCCCCCGGAGATGCCTTGACGTTTTCCCGCCGGAAAGCCGTATCTTTGCCCGAACGAAAAAAAGACCGCAAGCCCCATGGAAAAATATCTGGTAGCCGGATTGGGAAACATCGGCGCCGAATACACCCATACGCGACACAACATCGGATTCCGCATCCTGGACCACCTTGCCCGGCGGCACGGGGTGGGCTTCCACACCGACCGCTTGGGAGCCACCGCCGAGATCCAGCTCAAGAACAAAGTCCTGATGCTGCTCAAACCGTCCACCTACATGAACCTCAGCGGAAAAGCTGTCCGCTACCACCTCAACGACAACCGTCTGACCCCGGACCGCCTGCTGGTAGTCTGCGACGACCTCGCCCTTCCCTTCGGCACACTGCGTCTGAAGGCCAAAGGTTCGCACGGAGGGCACAACGGCCTGCGCAACATCTCCGAAATGCTGGGCACGGAGGCCTACGCCCGTTTCCGCTTCGGGATCGGCAACGACTTTGCACGAGGCGGACAGGTGGACTACGTGCTCGGGGAGTGGACCTCCGAGGAGGAATCCGCGATGGCGGAGCGTCTGGATACCGCCGCCGACCTCATCGAGTCGTTCGCCCTGGCGGGGATCGAACGCACGATGAACCAGTTCAACGGCAAGTAACCCGCCCTACGGCCGCTGCATTCGGCTTTCACGACATTTCCACAGTACAGGATGCGGCCCGGCTTCGACAAGGGGCAAAAACTTCGTTCTCCCCTTGCTGCGACACTCGGCTTTGCCTATTTTTGAACACGTTTGCGATACTGAAAAAAAACTCTAATACCACAACGCGACATGACCATTCGTGGAGTTCTGACCTTACTGCTGACATCGACCATGACCCTGGCAACCAACGCTCAAAATGAAGTAATGACCCCGGAAAAACTCTGGGAACTGCAACGCGTAAGCCTGGCGGGAGTCAGTCCCGACGGCTCGACCGTGCTGTACAACATCACCCAATACGACATAGCGGCCAATCAGGGCACTACGCGCATCGCCGCTTGCAACCTCTCCGGGCAGCAACGACAACTCACCGACGGCACCCAAAGCGCACAGGCCATCGGCTTCACCCCTTCGGGACGCGTCGCCTACCTCCAGCAGGGGCAACTCTGGACCATGACCCCCGCCGGAGAGGATGCGCGACAAGCCACCCATATCGAAGGAGGCATCGAAAACGTGCTCTTTTCGCCCAAAGGCGATGCGGTGCTCTTTACCCGTCAGGTGAAATACCGCCCCACCACGGCCGAACTCTATCCCGAGCTTCCCAAAGCCAACGCGCGCATCATCGACGACCTGATGTACCGCCACTGGAACACCTGGGAGGACGATAAGGTTTCGCACGTATTCTACGCCCCCTTCAACGGGACGGAAGTATCGGGAGAAGGGACGGACATCATGGCCGGACAGCCGTACGACAGCCCCTTGACGCCTTTCGGCGGAGCTGAACAGTTGGCCTGGAGTCCCGACGGACTGAAGATCGCCTATACCTGCAAAAAGAAACAAGGCACGGCCGCTGCCATCTCCACCGACTCCGACATCTACCTCTACGACATCGTATCGGGGGAAACTGAAAACCTCACCCAGGGCAACGGCGGTTACGACACCAACCCGGCCTGGAGCCCCGACGGGCGCTTTCTCGCCTGGCTCTCGATGGACGAGGACGGATACGAAGCCGACAAAAACGACATCAAGATCCTCGAATGGGCTACCGGGCGCACCTACAACCTGACCAAGCGGTGGGACGAGACCGTCGAAGCGTTCGCGTGGGAGAAAAACAGCCTCTCCCTCGTATTCCGCACGGCGTTTAACGGAGTAGAACAACTCTTCGAATACTCCCTGCCCAAAGACCTGAGCCAACTCGCCCCCAACCAAGACATCACCCAACTGACCAAGGAGAAAACCTGCACCGGCGCATTCATCCCCACCGGGAAATACATCATCGCCGAACGCTACGACTTCAACCGTCCGAACGAACTGGTGGCCTACGACCTGAAACGGAAAACCATCCGTCCCCTTACCGATGTGAACGGTCCCGCGATGCAGTCCATCGCTCCCTCTCCGGTACAAGCCCGCTGGGTTACCACCACCGACGGACGGCAGATGCTCGTCTGGATGGTCTTCCCCCCGCATTTCGACCCGGATAAAAAATACCCCGCGCTGCTCTTCTGCGGCGGCGGACCGCAGTCGCCCCTCACGCCGGACTATTCCTTCCGTTGGAATTTCCAGCTGATGGCTGCCAAGGGCTACGTCGTGGTCATCCCCAACCGGCGGGGGCTTCCGGGCTTCGGTGTCAAGTGGAACGAGGAGGTATCCGGTGCCTGGGGCGGACAAGCCATCACCGACCTGCTGACCGCCATCGACGACGTAGCGCGCGAACCCTACATCGACCGCGAGCGTCTGGGGGCGGTAGGAGCCTCGTACGGGGGATACTCGGTCTATATGCTGGCCGGGAAACACCAGGGACGCTTCAAGACCTTCATCGCCCACTGCGGTACGTTCGACATGAAGAGCTGGTACGGGACTACCGAGGAGATCTTCTTTGCCAACAAAGACCTCAGCGGGGCCTACTGGCAGAACAAAGCCAACCCTTCGTACAACGAATACTCGCCTTCGTCCTACGTGGACCAGTGGGATACGCCCATCCTGATCCTGCAGGGCGAACAGGACTTCCGAGTGCCGCTCGGCCAGTCCATGCAGGCCTTCCAGGCCGCCCGCCTGCGGGGGATCGAGGCGCGGATGGTCCTGTTCCCCGACGAATGCCACTGGATCCTCCGCCCGCAGGATGCCCTGCTGTGGCAAGCCGAGTTTTTCTCCTGGCTGGACAAGTACCTCGCTCCGGAATCCTGACCTCGGCCCTCGGGTCATCTTGTGAAACCGTGAGAGGGGTTTAACAGGCCCTTACAATATTTTAACAAACGAATGACGTAATTTTATCGATCGATTTACCATCAAAACGACAAACAAAAAAATGTATGCTATGAAAAAATCTCTTCTTCACGCTGTGAGTGTTTCCGCGGTGGCCCTGATGCTGGCTTCCTGCAGCGGAACAAGCAAAATCCTGCCGGCCACCCAACTGGAAGGCTCCTGGGACATCGTTCAAGTGGGCGACGAAGTCCTCTCTCCCGGCCAGGAAAACTCCCCGTTCATCACTTTCGACCTCGCACAAGGCCGCATCTGGGGCAATAGCGGCTGCAACCGCATGATGGGCACCTTCCAGACCGATTCGCTGCAACCCGGCTCGCTCACCTTCGGAGCGGTTGCCACCACCCGGATGGCCTGCCCGAATATGGAAATAGAAAACAACATCCTGAAAGCGCTGGAAGCCGTTCGCTCGTTCGAAAGCGTCGCCACTGACGAGACGGATTCGCTGCTCGCCATTGCGCTGTGCGACCAGAAGGGAAAAGAACTCCTGCTGCTCCAACAGCGTCCGGAGATAGCTGCCGCGGCCGATTCGACGGCTTTGGAAGGCGCATGGGCGATCCGTACGGTAAACGGTGCCACTCTGGGAGAGACCGAGAAAACCCCCATGCTGCAGTTTACCCTGGCGGAACACCGCGTACACGGGAATGCGGGCTGCAACGTAATCAACGGGACGTTTGAATTGGATCCGCAAAACCCCTCGGCACTGACTTTCGGCCCGATGATCACCACGATGATGGCCTGCCAGAACATGGATGCCGAGACGGCCGTTCTCCAAGCCTTGGCGCAAGTACAGTCGTTCCGGGTAGCAGGCGAGATGCTCTACCTGTGCGATGCTTCCGGGTCGGAACTTCTCTCCCTGGAAAAGGACCCCTCGCTGGCAGAATAACCGCTTTTTCGAAAAAGCGGGCAAGCAAAAGGGCGGAAG
>DCEW01000102.1 GCA_002314265.1 Flavobacteriales bacterium UBA1820 | reverse complement strand
CGCAGCGCTTTTTTTACAGGAGGAATGGAGAAAGACAGGAAGGTCAGTCCTTGCGGAATTTGAGTGCGCTCCACCGGTCTTTTTCAAGCGCCTTTACCCGTGTGAATCCGTACTTGGCCGCTTCCTGCTCGATCGCGGCGTTGTCCGGGGTGTAAAAACCGCTCATCACCAAAAAACCACCGGGACGGACGGCGCGTGCGTAGTCCGCCATGTAGCGCAGCAGGATATTGCGGTTGATGTTGGCCAGGAACAAGTCGAAGGTCTGCTCGCCCAGGACCTCCGCACCGCCCTGTACCACCCGGATCTGTGGGCAGGCATTGGCAGCGACGTTGTCTTTCGCGTTTTCGTAGGCCCAGGAGTCGATGTCGGCGGCCAGGACGTTTTTCGCGCCTTTCTTGGCTGCGGCAATGGCCAGTACCCCCGTCCCGCATCCCATGTCGCATACATCCTTGCCGGAGCAGTCGGTGTCCAGCACATGGGCAACCATCATGTAGGTCGTCTGGTGGTGTCCCGTGCCGAAGGACATGCGCGGCTCGATGAGGATGTCCATTCCCGAGGCTGGGGCCGGGTGGAACGGAGCGCGGATCGTGGCCCGTCCTTCGATTTCGATGGGCGAGAAGTTCTTTTCCCACTCTTCGTTCCAGTTGCGCTGAGGGATCTTCGTTACTTGGTACGAGATCTGAAAACCCTCTAGGTCCCAGAGGAAAAGTCCGTCGAAATCTTCCTGCGAAAAACTCTCCTGCGGGATATAGGCTCGCAGCACACCGTCGTCCATCGTGAAGGTGTCGAACGGCAGGGTGGAGAGCGCAGCCTGTGCGATCTCCAGCCCCGGGTCGGCCGGGGAAACGGTCAAGGCAAATTCCAGGTAATCCATCGTTTGTCCCGCGGGATTATTGGTGCTCGATCAGGCTTACCCCGGTCATCAGCGGCGAGGGGGTGAGGCCCATCAGTTCGACGATCGTCGGGGCAATGTCGCCCAGACGTCCGCCCGAGCGCAGAGCCGGGTGGTATTCGTTGTCCAGCAAGTGGAACGGCACGGGGTTGGTCGTGTGGGCCGTGTTGGGCGACCCGTCGGGATTGATCATCAGTTCGGAGTTGCCGTGGTCGGCGGTGATCAGGACCGTGTAGCCGTTTTTCAGCGCGGTTTCAGCCACGGCGCGGGCGCAGGCATCGACCGTCTGGTCGGCACGGATGGCGGCGTCCATGATACCGGTGTGGCCTACCATGTCGGAGTTGGCGAAGTTCAGGCAGATGAAGTCGGCCGAACGCTTTTCCAACTCGGGCAGGATCTTGTCCCGTATCTGGCCGGCACTCATCTCCGGCTGCAGGTCGTAGGTAGCTACCTTGGGCGAAGGGCAGAGGATACGTTCCTCGCCTTCGAAAGGAGTCTCGCGGCCGCCGGAGAAAAAGAACGTTACGTGGGGGTATTTTTCGGTCTCGGCGATGCGGATCTGTTTCTTGCCGGCTTTGGCTACCAGTTCGCCCAGCGTATCGTGGAGGTCTTCGCTGTCGAAGAGCACGTCCACCCCGACGAACTTGTCGTCGTATTTGGTCATCGACACGTACTTGATGTTGAGCTTTTTCATGCCGAAATCCGGGTGGTCTTCCTGGCTGAGGACATTGGTGATCTCCCGGCCCCGGTCACTGCGAAAGTTGAAGTTGATCACCACGTCGCCGTCCTGGATCGTAGCTACGGGCTGGCCGTCGGCTCCGGTGAGGACGATCGGACGGATGAATTCGTCGGTAACGCCCGCCTGGTAGGAGGCTTCGACGGCTTCGATCGGGTCGGTAGCGGTGGCCGCGCCCTGTCCGTGTACCAATGCGTCGTAGGCTTCCTTGACGCGTTCCCAACGGTTGTCGCGGTCCATGGCATAGTATCGGCCGATGATCGTGGCCAGTTTCCCGCCCGAAATCTTCATGTGTTCGAGCAGTTGCCGGACAAAACCCTTTCCGCTCTTGGGGTCGCAGTCGCGGCCGTCCATGAAGGCATGGACGTACACGTCTTTCACTCCGTTTTCCTTGGCGGCGTCGAGCAGACCCTCCAGGTGTTCGATGTGGGAGTGCACGCCTCCGTCGGAGAGCAGACCGATCAGGTGTACCTTCCCTCCGTTCTTTTTCGCCGTTTCGAAGGCACCGACTAATACCGGATTTTTGGCTAGCGAGCCGTCCTTGGCCGCCAGCGATATTTTCACCAGATTCTGATAGACCACGCGTCCGGCACCGAGGTTCATGTGTCCTACCTCGGAGTTGCCCATCTGTCCTTCGGGCAGGCCGACCGCCATTCCGGAGGCTTCGAGCGTGGTGTAGGGGTAACGATCCCGCAGGGAGTCCATGAACGGCGTCTGCGCCCGGTCGATGGCCGATACGCTTTTGTCCTGGGCGATGCCCCATCCGTCGAGGATCATCAGAAGTACTTTCTTGTCCATAATGTTCTTTTGTCTATTTGTTTATCGTTTTTTTTCTTTCGTTTTTGCCGCAGGGAGCGATCAGGGGGCCAGGCGTTCCAGTTTCCAGGAAAAGTCCTCCTGGAGGGTGTAACGCAGGCGGTCGTGCATCCGGTTGGGACGGCCCTGCCAGAATTCGATCACCCGGGGGCGCACCAGGTACAGCCCGCAGTGGGGCGGCCGGGGGACGTCCTTGCCTTCGAATTGTTTCTCGAACTCTTCCAACCGCCGGTCGAGGTACTCGCGGGAGGGTACCACCTGGCTCTGCTCCGAAGCCCAGGCTCCCAAACGAGAGCCTCGGGGACGGGTGGCGAAGTATCCGTCCGAGACATCGGCCGGGGCTTTTTCCGCCACTCCTTCGATGATGATCTCCCGTTCGAAAGCGTCCCAGAAGAACGACAGGCATACCGAGGGACAGGCGGCAATGTCGCGGCCTTTTTCGCTCAGGTAGTTGGTGTAGAAGTAAAAACCTTCCCACGTGAAACGTTTGAGCAGTACCACGCGGGCCCTCGGAGTCCCTTCGGGGCGGATGGTGGACACGGTCATGGCGTTCGCTTCCTCGATCTGGTCGCTGGCATCGGCCAGGTTGTACCACGCCTGGAACAAGTCCATCGGGTTGTCCGTCACGGTGGATTCGTCCAAATGGTACTTTTCGTACGAACGGCGCTCGAAGCTCAGGTCCTGTTCTATTTTTTTCTTTTCTTCCATCTTTTTTATCAGGATGTTTTTTGCAGAGGAATTATTCGGCGGAGTCCTCCCGCAGGAGGCTTCGCAGGATGTGCGCGGCTGCATGGAGCCCGAAAAGGGCCGGCATGTAGGAGATCGTACCGTAGTACGAACGTTTGAAGGCCTCACCCTCGACGGTGCGCATGCTGGTTTCGTCGGGCAGTTCTTCGCTGTACACGGCGTAGAATCCGCGCGGTTTGCGGCCGGTGAGTTGACTCAGGCGTTTGCGGATGCTGCGTGCCAAAGGGCAGTTGTGCGACTTGGAGATGTCCGCCACCCGTACGGCGGCCGGGTCGAGCCGTCCCCCGGCGCCCATGGCGCTGACCAGCGGGATCTTTTTGTCCATGCAGGCGCGGATCAGTTCCAGTTTGGGGCTGAGGCTGTCGATGCAGTCGGCCACGTAGTCGTATTTGGCCTCGGGCAAGGCGTAGGCCTGCTCCGGCTGGAGAAAACGCTCGATGAGTTCCAGGTGGAGGGAGGGGTTGATCTCGGAGAGCCTTCGGGCGATCACTTCCACCTTGGGCTGTCCCAGGGTCGAGGTGAGGGCGGCGATCTGCCGGTTGAGGTTGGTCGGGGATACGGTGTCGGCATCCACCAGAGTGAGGCGTCCTATCCCGGCGCGCGCCAGAAATTCTGCTGCGAAACCTCCTACGCCCCCCAGACCGACGACCAATACATGCGCCCGGGCCAGGCGTTCGATGCCCCGGTCTTTGACCAGCAGATGCTGGCGGTCGTTCCATTGTTCGAGCGAGTTCCCGTCCATCTTTTTTCGAACTGCAAATTTACGCCAAAAAACACAAACCTCGTTCTCTGGCAAGCGATATTCCTCGGAGGTTTTATCCCCCTTTTTCCCTCCGGGAAGCGTGGGGGAACGGGTGCTTGAGGGCGTGTTTCGAGCAGATAAACGGCGGATCGGGGAGGGCCAAAGGAAAAAGTTCGCTTCCGATTTGGCGCGGAGCTTGTCATTTAGTACATTTGTCCTCGATTGACGCTTTGTGAAACTCGATTGACGCTTTGTGAAAGATGACCGGCAGAGGCCTTAAAACACATTTTGCTTTCTTTTTTACTGCCCTGGCAGCGCTGATGATGCTGGCGGGGAGCGTTCTGCCGCACCATCACCATGGAGGTTGTGTCTGCATCGACCTCTCGCAGGAACATTCGTCCGCAGGGCTCGCCGTAGGGGTTGTTTGCCATCAACACGGAGGAGCGACCCATACGGATGCCGAGACGCAATGCGTGCTGAATGTCAATTATTACTGTCCGCAGAAAGAAAATCCGATGTCCGTCGTCCTCGCGCACACCCCGTGCGACCGGGATGCCGATCCGGGCGTTTTTCTCCCGGAGGAGACCGGATTGGAGGGCCTTTCCGAGGCAGTTTCCGCAGCGACGCCTCCGGTTTTTCGCGGAATGTGCCCTTTGGACTTCTTCGGCAGGGCTTCCGCGTGGCGTGCTCCCCCGTTTTTGCTGGCTTGAAGTTTCTTTGAACGAAGTTTTTCGTCGCTCTCCCCCCGGGATGTCCGGCTCCGGACTGCGGGAGAGGTGTACGCGTTTCTTGCCGGACAAAATCGTTTAGTCTGAAAAAGATGGAAAAATATTTATTGGCGGCTTTGGCGCTGTGCTATGTAGCTTGTGCTGCGCCCGAAGCAGCCCACGATCACGACGGGGAAGACCCGTCCCATGCCCATACCGCTACGCAGGAACAGCAAGCGCACCTCGAGGAACAGGATCATGACCATTCCGGGGAAGAAGCCCATGTGCACCCCGGGGAGGAGGCTCCTTCGGACGAGCATACCGACGAGATCGTCTTTACTGCCCGGCAAGCATCCATGGGCGAATTTGAATTGGACACGGCTGCTCGTTCGACTTTTGCCCCGGTGATCGCGGTGAGCGGACAGATCGTCTCCTCTGCGGCGGATTTCCGCACGGTGGTCGCCCCCTCGGCCGGTGAAGTGCTGCCCGAGGCGAACATTACTCCCGGAGCCCGCGTGGAAGCCGGTACGCCTCTGGCGCGGATCGTCTCCAAAAATATGGCCGATGGCGATACCTACGCACGGGTAAAGGCCCAATACGACTATGCGGCTGCCCAATGGGAGCGCGCCGAACGGCTCATCGGCGATCGGATCATCACCCGCAGCGAATATCTCCAAGCCAAGCTCGACTATGAAAATGCCCGGCAAGCCTACCAGGCTTTGAGCGGCTCGGAAAATGGCGGCATCGTCGTCCGCGCTCCCTTTGCCGGGTATGTCCGTTCTCTGGAGGTCGTCCCGGGTGCTTTTGCCGACAAGGGTGCTGCGCTCTTTACCCTGGTGCGTTCCTCGCGCGGCCGGCTGCAGGCGGATGTCCCCCAAAAATACTATGGACGTCTGCCGGAGGTCGTTTCGGCCGTATTTGTGGCCGAAGACGGGGCGAAGTACGATACGGACAGCCTGAACGGGCGGGTGGTGTCGTATTCCCGTGCCGTTTCGCCTTCGGGACTGCTGACCTTGACCCTGGAGTACGATGCGGTGCCGCAGATCCCTCAGGGGGCATTCGTGCAGGTGTACCTGCGGCTGAAGGACCGTCGGGATGCCTTGACGGTTCCTTTGAGTGCGCTGACCGAGGAACAGGGCTCGTACTTCGTGTACGTGCAGCCGCACGAGGAGGCTTATGAAAAACGTCTGGTTACCGTCGGGCAGCACGATGGCTTGCGCGCCGAGATCCTTTCCGGCTTGCACGAAGGGGAGGTCTTTGTCTCGCGCGGGGCATACCGCGTGAAGGTGGCTTCGGCTTCCGGTGCGATCCCTCACGGCCACGAACACTGATCACGGGAGGTCTCTGTAAAATACCGAACGAAAGATGTTGAACAAGATCATCCGTTACAGTATCCACAACCGCATCGTGGTCATTCTGGCCTCGGTGGCGCTGCTGGTAGCCGGTACGCTGGTGTCCCGGCAGATGGAAGTCGATATATTTCCCGATCTGAACGCCCCGACGGTTACCGTGCTCACCGAAGCACCGGGTCTGGCCCCCGAGGAGGTGGAAAAGATCGTTACCTTTCCCCTGGAGACGGCCTTGAACGGAGCTACCGACGTGCGTCGCGTCCGCAGTTCGTCCACTACCGGATTTTCGGTGCTGTGGGTGGAATTCGACTGGGGAACCGATATTTACAAGGCACGGCAGATCGTCTCCGAAAAACTCTCTACCGTAGCCGATGCCCTGCCCGAAACGGTGGGAAGCCCTACGCTCGGACCGCAATCGTCCATCCTGGGCGAGATGCTCATCGTTTCGCTCACCTCGGACAGCGTTTCGCTGGAGGAATTGCGCACCCTGGCCGACTGGACCATCCGTCCCCGCCTGCTCTCCACCGCGGGAGTAGCCCAGGCAACGGTCATCGGGGGCGACATCAAGGAGTACCAGATCCTGATGAACCCCGCCCGGATGAAGTACTACGGGGTAACGCTCGATGAGATCACCCGCGCTACGGAAGGCTTCAACCAGAATGCATCCGGTGGCGTGCTCTACCAGTGGGGCAACGAATACATCGTCCGCGGGATCACCGCTACCGACCGTCCCGAGGAGATGGCCCGTGCGGTGATCAAAACGGTGGACGGGCAGCCCATTACCCTGGGCGATGTGGCCCGGGTGCAGACCGGCGGAAAGACCCCCTTGTTGGGTCTGGCTTCGGAAAAAGGCCATCCGGCGGTGCTGATCACCGTGACCAAGCAGCCGGCCACCGGAACGATCGAACTGACCGAAAAACTCGATGCCGCTCTCGCGGAACTCTCGGCCAAGTTGCCCGCCGGGGTTCACGTATCGACCGACATATTCCGTCAGGCGAATTTTATCGAAAACTCGATCGACAACGTACAGAAAGCCTTGTTGGAAGGCGGGCTGTTCGTGGTCATCGTGCTGTTCCTGTTCCTGATGAGTACCCGTACGACGATCATTTCCCTCATTGCGCTTCCCCTCTCGTTGCTTACGGCGGTGCTGGTACTCAAGGCAATGGGGCTGACCATCAATACGATGAGCCTGGGTGGTATGGCTATCGCCATCGGGTCGCTGGTGGACGATGCGATCATCGACGTGGAAAACGTATACAAACGGCTTCGGGAAAACCATGCGTTGCCACCCCAGGAGCGGCGCGGGGTGTTGTCCGTGGTGTTCGACGCCTCGGTGGAGATCCGCAGCTCGGTGGTGCACGCGACCATCATTACCATCGTAGCGTTCCTGCCCTTGTTTTTCCTCTCGGGGATGGAGGGAAGGATGCTCCGTCCGCTGGGTATCTCGTTTATCGTCTCGCTGTTTGCCTCGATGATCGTAGCGGTAACGCTCACCCCGGTGTTGTGCTCGATCTTGCTCACCGGCGAAAAGACCTTGCGCCGCGCCGAGAAGGAACCGCCCGTATCGGCTTGGCTCAAGCAGCATTACCGCCGTGCCCTGCAGTGGGTGATGGGACACAAGCGCGGGGTGCTCGCTTCGGTGTGCGTGTTGTTCGTGGCCGGGGTGGTACTCTTTTTGGGGATGGGGCGCAGTTTTCTGCCCGGATTCAACGAAGGCTCGCTGACCATCAACATCGCCACCCAGCCGGGGATCTCTTTGCCGGAGAGCGACCGGATAGGCCGTACGGTGGAGGAAATCCTGCTTACCGTTCCTGAAATCCAGACCGTCGCCCGCAAGACCGGCCGTGCCGAGCTGGACGAACACGCTCTGGGGGTGAACGCCTCGGAGATCGAAGCGCCGTTCGTGCTCGAGGACCGCTCCCGGGCGGAATTCATGGCCGACGTGCGGGAGCGTCTCTCCCAGGTCAAGGGCATCAGCGTGGAGATCGGCCAACCGATCTCGCACCGGATCGATGCCATGCTTTCCGGTACGAAGGCCAATATTGCCATCAAGCTCTTCGGCGACGACCTGAACCGGATGTTTGCCATCGGGCAGGACATCCGCAACAAGATCGCCTCGGTGGAGGGCATCGCCGACCTGACCCTCGAACCGCAGATCGAACGCGCCCAGCTCCAGATCATCCCCCGGCGCGACATGCTGGCCAAGTACGGGATCACGCTCTCGGAGTTCGCCGAATTTGTCGGGACGAACCTCTCGGGAAAAGTCGTCTCCCAGGTGTACGACCAGGGACGCACGTACGACGTAACCCTCAAGGCGGACGATGCGGCGCGCGGTTCGATCGAGGCCATCTCGGGGCTTTACATCGACTCTCCGCAAGGGAAGGTCCCCTTGGAACAGGTCGCCGAGATCCGTTCCTCGTCCGGTCCGAATACCATCTCCCGGGAAAATGTACGCCGCAAGATCGTCATCTCGGCCAATGTTTCCTCGGGCGACCTGCGCGGGGTAGTCAACCAGATCCGCCGGATCGTCGATACGCAGGTGGAGATGCCTTCGGGGTATCACGTGGAGTACGGCGGGCAGTTCGAGAGCGAACAGCAGGCCTCGAACATCCTTTCGCTGGCTTCGCTCTTTTCGCTGGTGATCATCTTCCTGCTGCTCTACCAGGAATTCCGCAGTGTGAAACTCTCGGGGGTTATCCTGCTCAACATGCCTTTTGCGCTCATCGGTGGGGTAGCGGCCATCGCCCTGTCTTCGGGGATCATCAGCATCCCGGCCATCATCGGGTTTATCTCGCTGCTGGGGATCGCCACCCGCAACGGCATCCTGCTGGTCTCCCGGTACAACCAACTGATCCGCGAGGGCGAAAGCCTCGAGCGGGCGGTGGAGCACGGGTCGATGGACCGCTTGAATCCTATCCTGATGACAGCACTCTCGTCCGCTCTGGCACTCATCCCGCTGGCTTTGGGTGGCGACCTGCCGGGCAACGAGATCCAAAGTCCGATGGCCAAAGTGATCCTCGGGGGCTTGCTCACCTCGACCTTGCTCAACGTGTTTGTCATCCCGGTGGTTTACACCCTTATTAACCGAAAAAACAGAACGATATGAGGACAAGATACCTTTTTTTGCTGATTCTCCCGGGGGTGTTCCCTCTCGGCAGTGCGGCACAAACCATCGGGGAGGCCGACCTCCTGCAGGCGGTGGAGCGGCATAGTCCCGGGTTGCAGAGCGCGGCGGCTACGGCCCGTTCCAACCAGATAGAAGCCCGTACGGGCAATACACTTCCCAACCCTGAACTGGAATATATCCATTCCTGGGGTTCTTCCGGAGCGGTCGGGGAGGACGAGTTTACCGCTACGCAGGGCTTCGATTTTCCTACCGCCTACGTGCAGCGCACCCGGGCAGCCCGGGCGCGGGAAGACGCCGCGCAGGCTTCTTACCGCCAGGTACGGATGGAGACTTTGCTGCAGGCCCGTCTGGCCGTGCAGGAGATCCTCTACCTGCAAAAACGCATCGAGGTGGACAGCCTTCGCCTGGCCGATGCCGAGTTTGCCCGGCAGATCGCTCGCGTACGGGCTCAGGCGGGCGACATCACCTCGATCGAGGAAAACCGGATCGAATTTCAAAGCCTTTCGGCGCGCAACAACCTGACCCGCACCCGGATGGCTTTGGAAACGGCCCTGACCTCCTTGTCATCCCTCTCGGGGCTGTCGCTGGGCGCGGACGTGCAGATCGAGCCGATGCCTTTGCCAGCCTTGGCTCCGCTGGAGCAGGTATTGGAGCAGGCGTATGCGGCCGACCCGGCTCTTTCTGCTGCTCGGGCAAGCGGACAGGCGGCGCAGGCCGACCGCCGCTTGGCCGTTTCGCTGGCTTTGCCCAAATTCAGCGCGGGATACAAGTATTCGTCTTCAGATGGGGCGAAATTTCACGGCGTGGTGGCCGGGATGAGTATCCCTTTGTTCGAAAGTCGCAATACGGTGCGCCTGGCGCGGGCGCGCCAGGCGGAGGTCGAAGCAACGACCCTGGCTTTGGAAACGAACCTCACGGCCGATCTCACGGCGAAATACTCCCAG
Organism: Flavobacteriales bacterium UBA1820; assembly: GCA_002314265.1. Lineage (GTDB taxonomy): Bacteria > Bacteroidota > Bacteroidia > Flavobacteriales > UBA1820 > Merdimorpha. The sequence goes on along the minus strand of DCEW01000102.1, from coordinate 1,842 downwards.
GCGTGCCGCCTGGAAGCGATGAGCCGGACGTATCAGTCGGGGGGCGAGGGTGCCGAGAAGTCGGCCTTGTTGCGCAAGGCGCTCCAGGAGGGAAGCCTGACGATCCTCGAATACTTCACCGAACTCGATCCCGTGTACCGCCATATGGACGAGATAAATGAGTTGTCGTACAATTACCGCTCGCTGCTGATCGAACTGAACAAATATGCGCTTTGATCCCTCGGGGGACTCATCGGCCGCTCCGCCCGTATCGGGCGGAGCGGTTTTTTTTGTGTGGAACCATCCGCGCAGGGGCGGAAAGAGGGCTGCGATCCGGGCCGTTTATACAATTGTATTGTGCGTTTTTTGGAAAAATAGCGATGTTGTGGAGCGAATGATTTGCAGGGGGGGCAGGGGAAAAAGAAAGCAAAGGATTGTTAATTTTTTACCGGATGGGCACAAAAAAATGGCAAGCGATCCACATCGCACCGCTACAACCGTCGTACCCTTGCTGCGTTCCCACCCTGGGGGATTGGACAGGAGCTGGTCGTGTGGGACTTGCCGGGACAAATGTACGAATATTTTCCATCATTCATCGAATATTTTTTGCTTTTTGTCGCAGTTTGTCCCGTTTTTTCTCCGGCAAAGTCGTACCTTTGGTAAAAGAAAAACCAGAAGGAAATCGTTATGAATCTGATACGCAACGTTCGGGTCATTTCTCCCGACATTGACTATAAATACGCCAACATCATCCTCGACGGCGAATACATCAAGTCCGTTACCGAAAAGGAGGTCAATCCCGAGAACTTCGACCGCATCATCGAGGGCGAAGGCTTGACGGCTTTCCCGGGATTTATCGACGAGCATACGCACGGAGCGGTCGGTTACGATGTGTGCGACGGCAAATACGAGAGCATCGACAAGATCGCCGAGGCTCGTCTGAAAGAGGGGGTGACGATGTTCCTGCCCACGACCCTTACCCAGCCCCAGGAGGTGCTGGTGGCAGCGGCCCAGGCGGTGGCTCAGTACCGTAAAAACGAGCGTTGGGCCGAGACGCCGGGAATGCACATCGAGGGGCCGTACATCAACTGTGCATACAAGGGGGCGCAGAACCCCGACTTTATCCGCCTGCCCAATACCGAGGAAATCCGTCAGCTCAACGAGATCGCTCCGGTGAAGATCGTAACGGTCGCTCCCGAGGTGGAAGGAGCCATGGAATTCATCTCCGATATGCGGGAGATGGGTATCGTTACTTCGGCGGGACATTCGGGCGCTACGTATGCCGAGTTTCTCCAGGCCAAGGCAGCGGGACTGTCGCATCTGACGCATTTCTTCAACCAGATGTCCCCGTTGCACCACCGCGAGATCGGACTGGTGGGAGCCGGATTTGCCGACAACGACGTAAAGATCGAGTTGATCTGCGACAAACTGCATGTCAAACCGGACATCATCAAGATCGTGTTCAATGTCAAACCGGTGGGGCAGATCCTGTTGATCACCGATTCGCTTCTGGCATCGGGACTTCCCGACGGCAAGTACGTGATGGGTGGACTGGAGATGATCCTCAAGAACCACGAAGCGCGGCTGCCCTCGGGCAACCTGATGGGAAGTACGCTGCCGTACCAGTATGGGTTGCGCAATGTGTACGAGATTACGGGAATTCCGCTCAAGGAATTGGTCAAGGCAACGTCCTGGAATCAGGCGCAGAGTCTCGGATTTCACGGGGTGGGCAAGATCGAAAAGGGCTTCAAGGCCAATATTGCCCTGCTCTCGGACCAGTTCGACGTGGCTGCTACCTTGGTCAAGGGACGCATGGTTTACCACAACGAAGCATTCAAACTGTAAATAACGGGTTTTCTCCCC
>DCEW01000084.1 GCA_002314265.1 Flavobacteriales bacterium UBA1820 | reverse complement strand
CCTTTTTTGCCCGCGCTTGGGGAGAGATCATTTGCCCTCGGCCTGTTTCTGCCCCATCTGCTGCATGGCGGACAGGTAGAACGACAGGCTGGCTGTGCCGTCCATGGTCGGCTCGTTGGTCGAGTAGTCGCCGTAGTCGTCGTGGTACACGCACAGGGTGGTCTGGAACGGAGCGTAGACATCTTCCTTGGACAGGCGGATGCCGATGAGTCCGTTGTAGATGGTCGAGTAAACAGGGCCGTCCACCAGTCCACCGGGAGTAGCGGCCAGTTTCTTGCCGCCATCGCGGTACGAGGAGTGCGGGTCTTCCGGATAGTCGCCCCACGAAGGCAGTCCGACGATCATCGAAGTACCCCAAGGGTTGCATCCGAAGAGCCAGTCGCGCAGCGAGGCTTCCATTTCGGCAAATTCGTCGCTGCCGGTGAGCTGCTGGTAGAGGCGGCACTGGGTGATGGCCGCTGCAACCAGGTTGTTGGAACACCAGATAAAGGGTACTCCGTTGAGGAAGGGATTGGTCTCTCCGCGTTTGAGGATGCCTTCCAAGCCTTTCTTCATGTAAGCGATGACCGTGTCGCGCTCGGCTCCTTTGGCATTCTGAGCCAGGAAATAGTGTCCCAGGTTGACGAAGGGATACCACTGGTAGTGGCTGGCCGTATCGGCACCCATCCACGGGGTAACGGGCTCCATGGCCGCGTATTTGAGGGCCTCCTCGATGTACTCCCCGCCTTGTCCCAGGTAGTCCAGTTGGATGGCAGCCAGCTCCATGTCATCCGCCCAGTTGTCCTCGGCGTAGATGTAGGGGGAAACAACGCTGGCGGTTTGCTGTGCGCCCGGTTTGGTCAGGGCAAACTCGTAGGCTTCCTTGGCCTTGGTGCGGAGTTTGGCGGCGTATTCGGGATCGAACGCTTGCAGGACTTGTGCGCCCATGGCAAAGGTGGAAGCGAACTTGCCGGCCGTGCTGGATACCCCGGTGGTGTTGTTCATAAATTCGCCGCGCACCTGCGGTTCTCCGGTTACCTGGTAAACGGGGCGTTCCGGGCCTTTCCGGCCGTAGCGGGCCGGGTCGTTGGTGGGCAGACGGAAGCCGATGTGGTCGCGGTCGTCAGCGATCTGGTTGAACATCAGGTTTTTCTTCGGGTTCATCTTCAGTGCCCAGTCGAGCCCCCAGCGGGCTTCGTCGATGATGTCGGGGATCCCGTTGGCACCCGGCATGCCGTTGGCATCGTACTGGTCGCCGAAGGCTTGCGGGTTTTGCTGGTAGGCAAAGAGCATCTGGAAGATGGTGTTGAGCGACGTGGTGGAATATTGCAGGTAGTCGGTTGCATCGTGCCATCCGCCTACTACGTCGATGTGCTTGCCCTCCAGGCGCCGGTCGTTGGACCAGGCGATGAATCCGTCGTCGACGTGGCAGGAATCCTGCAGGTAGGGGTTCCAGCCGCAGCGCTGCTGGCGCAGGTAGTTCAGCAGGAAGTCGGCCGTACCGTCATAGACCTGCGTGCCGATGCGGAAGCAGGGCGATTTTACTCCCCGTGCTTCGAGGTAGTAGGTTCCCGGGGTCTGGAAGTCGGAGAAATTCAGCCGTACGGTGTTGTCGAACTGTTCCCAAGGGCCGAAGTTCTTCTCTACCTTGAATTTCTTGACGGTTTTTCCCGTAGCGGAATCCTTCAGGACGAAGGATTTGACTTCGACCGATTTTTTGGCCTGTACGGAATCCAGGATGAGCATGACCGCGATTTTGTCCGATTTGGGCAGATAGCCCAACTGGTTGATGCGGATCCATCCGTTTACGTTCGCTCCGCCGCATCCGGCCAAGAGCAGCACCCCGACCAGCAGCAGGGGAATGGCAAATAATGTTTTCTTCATTAGTTTGTCGTTTTGTGATGTATGTGATAGGTTCTTAATTTTTTACGCGGATTTGTTCCGTGATGGGGACAAACTCGTAGCCTCTGCGCTGGAGTTCGACGATCAGGTCGTCCAGGCGGTCGTAAAATTTGTCCGTGCGGCGCGGATCGACCCCGAAGTGGACCAGCAGCAGGAATCCGTTCAAGCCGTCTTCGTGTTCGGCTTCATAGGCCAGGATGCGGTCGTAGATCTGCTGGCTGGAGCGGTAATTCGAGGCGTCGGGGGTGGTGTAGTCGGCATTCGATCCGGTGCCCGGGGAGAAATTGACCAGTTGTACACCCAACTCGTTGGCCCAGGCGGCCGTTTTTGCGTTGTAATACTCGTAGGGAGGGATCATCAGGGGCGCTTTCTTGAGTTTGATGCCGAAGCGGGCCATTTCTCCGTAGTTGTCCATGATGTCCTTGTACACGGCGATCTTGTCCACCAGCAGGCTGTCCCGATCTTCCCAGGCGCACCAGAGCAGATGCCGGTCGGAATGCGGTCCGAGGTAGTGCCCGTCTTTTTTCAGGCCTTTGACGATGGGGGCACATTCGGGCATGCGGTAGAAGTTGCCGGTGAAAAAGAACGCTCCCTTGATTCCGTACTTTTTCAGCGTGGCACGGATCGTCTGATAACCGTCGATGAATCCGTCCGAAGTAAATACCAGGGAGATCTTTTTTTCCGTGCGGTCGCCGCGTTCGATGGCGCCCTCTACCCAAGTCATCGCTTGCGGGTTGTCCACGTGGAGGATTTGTGCCCACAGGCTGGCGGGCAGCAACATCAGCAGAATGGCGAGTTTTTTCATATTCCCGGCATTAGAGTTTGATAAAGATGTTCTTTTTGTACAGGATGCGGGCAATGAGCCAGAACAACACGATGTAGAAGATGGCAAAGAACAGCGAAGCCAGCCGCAGGTCGTCCGTGAACAGTCCGCCCAAGGGAATGAAAATCGTCTTGAACAGGAACGGTTGCATCGAGAGCATGCCTCCGTCGTACGGCACTTTGATCAGAGCAAGCGTCTTTGCAACCAAAGCTGAGAGGGCGAAGATGAACAGCGGGTTCATCCCGAAGACCAGCGCAGGATTGGTCCAGCGGTCCTTGTGGCGCACGTCGATCACGTAGATGAGCATCCCCAGCAGGATCGAAGCCCATCCGCAGGAAAACAGCACATAGGAACTGGTCCACAGCGGTTTGTTGATCGGGAAGGCGTAGTCCCATCCCAAGGCGATCATCACGCCGAGTGCTCCCCAGAACATCAGTTGCTGGCTGGCCAGGAGTTTGTTCTCGTTGCGGGCAATGCACCGTCCGGCCATGTAGCCCAGGATGATGTTTACCATCGAGGGCAGGGTCGAGAGCAGGCCTTCGGGGTCGAAGGCCGTTCCATAACCTTTATATACGTGTGCGGAGCCCAGAAGCCACAAGTCGAGCCGCTGTACGGCATTGCCTTCGAGGGCCATGAAACTTTCGCCTGTATAGAAAAGGTGCAGGATGGCCCAGTATCCCAGCAGGATCACCACGGCGGCCGCCAGAATATATTTTACCTTCTTCAACCACAGGATCAGCAGTCCGGTCAGTCCGTAGGCTACACCGATGCGTGCCAAAACCCCCATGATGCGGATCGTTTCGAGGTTTTTCATCGCGGGGAAGGAGAATTCCATGCCCAGGAACCGGTGCGGAACCAGTTCGATGGGGAATGAGAAGAACGGATACCAGGCCAGCAGAAAGCCTACCAGGTAGATCATCACGGCTCGCTTGATCACTTTCTTGCCCAAGCCTCCGGCAAACCGATGCCCGGCTTTGCTGAAGACGAACCACATCGAAGCCCCGACGATAAACATAAAGAAGGGGAATACCAGGTCGGTGGGCGTGCAACCGCTCCACGCGGCATGTTTGAGCGGAGGATAAATCGCCCCCCAAGTGCCAGGGTTGTTCACCATGATCATCGTGGCGACAGTCAGCCCGCGCAGGACATCGATCGCCTTGATGCGTTCTTTCTTTTCCATTTTTTCCGGATTAAAATAGTTAAGGTTTTCTTTTTCGGTGTCCCGATGACACCTCCGGACAAATTTAGGCTATTTATGGCAAAAAACGACTTTCGATCGGCAAATACTTCGGCAAAAATCGGCTGATGTTTGCCATTCGGGGAGAAAGGAAGGTATATTTGTCGAAAAATCGTATTTTTGGACGCAGGGTTGCTCGCGAGCCTTTGCAGAACGATGAAAAATGTACTGATCCTTTCTTCCGACCCTTCCCGTGCAGATGCCTTGCGGGGAGTGTTTTCCCAGTTGCCCGATTTTGAACTTTCGGGCCAATACGATACGCTTCGTGCCTTGCTGGAGCATCTGCAACGGCAGGCGGCCGAGGTCATTTTCCTGGACAGCGAGGTCGCTTTGGCCCCCGGAGTGCCCTTGCTCTTGCGGGCGGAGGAAGCCACCACACCGCTGTTGGTTGTCTTGGCCAGCGATGGCGCGGGAGCAGCACAGAGTTATGGGGTAGCCGGGGTAGTGGATTATCTGGTGATGCCTTGTCCGGCCGAGCGTCTGGCCTTTTGTGTGGAGCGGTTGCGTCGCCATCTGGCCTTGTGTCAAGCATATGAAAACCGGCAGCGCTTTCCGGAGGGGTGTGCCCGCGATTTTGTTTTTGTAAAGGTGAACAAGCGCTACATGCGCCTTCCGCTGGAGGAGATCGCCTATGCCGAAAGTGTAAAGGATTATGTGAAGATCGTTTGTGAAAAGAGAAGTATTCTGGTATACAATACTTTGTCCAATTTTACGGCCTCCCTTCCCCCGGATCGGTTTTTGCGCATACACCGCTCTTATACGGTCGCGGTGGACAAGATCGACTGGATGGATGGCAATTCGGTCGAGGTACTCGGGACACGACTTCCCTTGACCCGGAAGTATCTTTCGGAAGAGCAGCAGAAGATTTTGCGTTAAATCCCTTCTTTTTTTGTCGTCAGACCTCTTTTTCTCCTTTTTGAGACGGTCTTTTGCGCCGGATTTCCCTTGGCGGGAAGCTGTATCGGAAACGCTTCCCTTGCGTTTTTTTTAACAACGGGAAAAAGGAAGATACAATTCTTTAACATTCGAAAAAGCTCATTTTTGCCTGTTTAAAACGTTAATAATATTGTTTCGTCGAAAAAATACTTAAAATTTTAATTGGTGCTTGCCCAATGGTGTACGAATTACATTTTAAGATGTATCTTTGTTCAGACGTATCCTGTGGGGGTTTCATGGTTTCCCGGCAGGGGAGTCGAAAAGATTTTTTAACATAAGTGTAACATAATGAGACTTTTGAAAGGTTTGTTCTCGTTGGTTTTCTCACTTGTGTGTCTGGCTCTTGGGGCACAGATCCAGGTGGGTGATACATTGCGTGTAGCGGTGTTTGCCGATATGCACGTTTCTCCCGGCACGGTAGCGGACGAGAATCTCGCACAGGCCATCGAGAATGTGAACAAATCGGGATATGACTTTGTGATTGTTGCCGGCGACGTGTCCAATGTGGGATCCGACGCCGAGTTGCAAAACGTATATGACAAGCTCAAGGCGCTGCAGGTGCCCTATTTCTTCGTCCCGGGCAACCACGAGACCAACTGGTCGGAAAGTGCCTGCAAAACCATCATCGATCTTTGGAAAAACGACCGCTTCGTCGTCGAGGCGGGTGATTATATATTTATAGGTTATTCGACCGGCCCTTATCTGAAGATGGGCGACGGGGCGGTCAAGAAAGAAGACATCATTTGGCTCGACGAGGAACTCTCCAAACGTTATCGTCCGGGCAAGAAAGTGGTGTCGGTGGCTCATTACCCGCTGGGGGAGGGGCTTTCCAATTATAAGGATGTGGTCAATGTCCTCAAGAAATACAATACCATCCTGCATATCAACGGACATCACCACTCGTTCTGGCTCAAGAATTACGACGGTATTCCCGGCTTTATGGCCATTACGATGCTCGGGAAGCCTTCGGACAACGGGGTGTACAATTCGGTTGTCTTCACGCCGGATTCGATCCGCATCGCCAAACATCAGGAAAAGAACGGATATGCAGAGGAACTCGGTTGGGTTATCCCGCAAAGCGGTGATCTGTCCGCCATCGGGGAACCGTTCGAAGGGGTGTATCACGAGCCGATGAACGATGCAGTAAAGGTGCCTTTCTCCTACCAGGATTCAGCTTCCGTCTATACGGGCGTATGCTTCCCCACGAAGCGGACCATCGTGTACGGCACCTCGGAAGGGCGTTTGAAATGCCTGGACATCAAGACGAAGAAGCTGCTTTGGCAGACGCCCAAGGGACCGACCATTTATTCTACTCCTTTCGTGGGAGCCGGGGTGGTCGTTGCGGCTGTTTCGGACGGAGAGATCGCCGGGTACAACCCGAAGAATGGAAAGAAACTTTGGAGTTTCAATATGGGATCGGCGGTGCCGGGCGATGGCGTGGCCGATGAAAAAGGATACGGTTATATCGGCGGCAGTTTCGGCGAATTCGTCAAGTTCGACTGCAAGACAGGCCGGGTGATCTGGAAAAAGAAAATAGGCGACGGCCTGTTCCAGGGCCGTCCTACCATAGCCGGGGATCGGATTCTGGCCGGTTGCTGGGACAAGTACCTTTACTGCATCGATCGGGAAAATGGCGATGTGGTATGGAAATGGACCAACGGCAGCGCGCAGAAACTCTATTCGCCCGGCAATGTAGTTCCGGTGGTAAGTCATGGGAAGGTGTTCATCGTAGCACCCGATCGGTACATGACGGCGATAAATCTTGCCGACGGAAAACAACTTTGGAGAACAAACCTTAATACTGTACGCGAAGCTCTTTGTCTGTCCAAGGATGGGGAGCGAGTGTACGCCAAAACCATGAATGATGTGCTGGTTTGCGTTTCGACGGCTTCGGATGATTTCGAGCAAGTCTGGGCTTCGGATTGCAAATACGGTTACGAACACACTCCGTGTCCGCCTGCAGAGATGGAAAACGGTCTCGTTTTCCTGACCAACAGACGCGGACAGGTATTTGCGGTGGACGGGATGACCGGCGCCGTAAAATGGACGTTCGATGCGGGTAACTCCGCAGCGAACAAGATAGTGGAAGGTCCCGATGGAAGAGCCTGGATAACTCTGATAGAAGGCCGGATACTGTCTGTCGATCCAAAAGAGATTTTGTAATGGATAATCAACACTTTCCAATCATTTAAGTAAAAACTTACACTAATGAAGCGTTTAATATTATTAGTCTTCTGTCTGTTCTCGGTAGTCTCTTGGGGACAGGCAATCAAGGGAAAGGTCATCGACGCTCAGACGAAGGAGACCATTCCTGGAGCCAATATCGCTGTACCCGGTGTAAAAGGTGTTGGAACATCGACGAACTTCGACGGTGAATTTACCCTCACCCTTCCCGCCGGAAAGACGCAGATTCAGGTGTCTTTCGTGGGGTACAAAACGAAAGTGGTAAACGTTCAGCCGGGAGCAACGGTAACCGTATCGCTCAGCCAGGACGCCGAGATGCTTGACGACGTGGTTGTCGTAGGTTACGGTGTACAGACGAAAGAGAGTATCTCTTCCTCTGTGGCAACGGTGGACGTAAAGAAAGCAGTGGACAGCCGTCCTGTACCTGACTTGGGACGTGCACTGCAGGGTTCTACTCCGGGACTTTCGATCCGCGTGGCCAACGGTGAGTTGGGTGCTGACCCGACCTTCCGTATCCGTGGTTCGTACACCTCCATCAACGGTAGTTCCGACCCGCTGATCCTGGTGGACAACGTGCCCATCTCGACCCTGACGCTGCTCAACCCCGATGACGTAGAATCGATCTCCGTGCTGAAGGATGCATCTTCTGCCGCCATCTACGGTTCTCAGGCTGCCAACGGTGTGATCTTGATCAAGACCAAAAACGGTAGCGATATGCAGGAAGGTACTTTCCGTGTATCTTACAACGGAACGGTCGCTTTCCGTATGGCTACCAAGATCCCGAATCTGGCCGGTATCGAGGCTTATCAGTACAAGTACAACGACGCCGATATGTATCGTAACGCCAGCCAGCCGGATATGAACAACGTACACCAGAGCGCCGGTTACGGTTTCTTCATGCTCACCAGCTTCCTGGATCGTGCTTACTACTGGCAGGATACCTACGGCGGCATGAGCACCCTCGAACCGATGGTGTACGGTCGTGACTGGGAGCGCACTACCGCCCCGAACTCTTCTACCTACCGCAACTACGGTTATCGTACCTACGATGTGTTCGAGTCTCTGTACAAGGATTGGACTCCGTGGAACAACCACACGGTATCTATCTCCGGAAACACGGGTAAGACCACGTTCAACATCGGTTTGGGTTACCTGCAGCAGGTAGGTTTCCTGGCTATCTCGAAAGATACCTACACCCGTTACAACGTATCGGTAAGCGTTAACTCCGAGGTAACCAAGTTCTTCACGGCTCGCGCATCGATGCGTTTCTCCAAGAGTGAAAAGAACTACCCGAACAACCAGGATGGTACCACTTACGACGCACTGTGGTACGCTCTGCGTTGGAGCCAGTACATGCCTCAGGGTACTACCTGGTACGGCTATCCGGTACGTGACTCTCGTTCGGAAATCGAACAGTCCGGTATCATGAGCGATACGAAACAGAACGTTGCAGTAAACGTGGGTGGTACTTTGAAACTCCTGAAGGGTTGGACGGCCGATTTGGATGTAACCTATGTATTGGACAACCGCTTCCTCTACTATCCGGGTTACTGGCGTTCTTATTGCGACACTTGGTCGACGGCTACTCAGCCGGTGCTGGATGCCGACGGCAATGCCATTTGGCGTGACCGCGATGGTAACATCGTTCCTGCCGGTACGGAAGGTGCTACGCAGGAATATGGTTGGACATATCGTACCACCACCACGATGGGTGCCGGTACGGACCGCATCAGCGAACAGTCCCGCCACTCCGACCGCGTAGAACTCAACGCAAAGACTACGTATGCCAACCGCTTCGGTGATCACGATTTCCGTGTGTTGGTAGGTCTTAGCACTTCGAGCTATCGCTACTTCCAGAACAACTCGGTTCGTTACGGGCTGATCTATGTGGATCGTCCTTACTTCAACCTGGCAACCGGTAACATGGAATCCGGTGGTTCGCGTACCTGGCAGTCTCAGGTGAACTACTTCGGCCGTGTGAACTACAGCTGGAAGAACAAACTGCACGCTGAAGTCAGCTTCTCGTACAGCGGTTCGTCCAAGTTCCCGGAGGATCTGCGTTGGAAGTTCTTCCCGTCCGGATCTATCGCTTACACGATGTCGGAAGAAAACTTCATGCAGGGCATCCGCGACGTGATCTCGTTCCTGAAATTCCGTGCATCGTACGGTGCGCTGGGTAACCAGAGCGTAAGCTCGGGCTTGTACATCGCTACGCTGAGCAAGAGTGTATCGGATTGGGGTGACTACGACGGCACTCAGGCCATGCAGCAGTTCTCCAGCCCCTCGCTGGTTCGTCAGGACGTAACCTGGGAAAAGATTTCTACCCTGTCCTTCGGTGTGGATATGCGTTTCTGGAAGAACAAACTCGGATTGACCTTCGAGTGGTTCAACCGCCGTACGACCAACATGTTCGTACCGGACGAAGTGAAACCTGCCACCTACGGTGGTACTGCCCCGAGCGGTAACTTCGGTACCATGCGTACCAACGGTATGGAACTCTCCATGGACTTCAACCACCAGTTCAAGAACGGTCTGACGCTGTCGGTTGTTGCTGGCGTATCGGATTCCAAGAGCGTAATGGTGAACTACCGCGACGAGCCCACCCACACCTTTATGTATCCGAGCAGCTACTCTTGGAGTACCCGTTACTATAACGGTCAGACCCTGGGAGAACTCTGGGGATATACCTACGACCGTCTGTATCAGGTGAACGACTTTGAGGAGATCACTGAACTCAATGGTACGAGCGTTCCGAGTGGCGAAACGGCCGTTTGGTACTACGGTAAGGCTTACAAGCTCAAACCCGGTTATACCTGGCAGGGCTCTCTGGCAACTCCTCGTCCCGGCGCCATCAAGTACAAAGACCTGAACGATGATGGCTTTATCGACGGTGGACAGGGCACGGTAGAGGATCCGGGCGACAAAACCGTTATCGGTAACCGTCTGCCGCGTTGGGAATACAGCTTCCGTATCGACCTGGCATGGAAGAACTTCGACCTGGGTCTCTTCTTCCAGGGTGTTGGTAAGCGCGACGACTGGTCTCGCGGTCCGCTGGTATCGCCGGCTCCTGAGTTGGGTAACGGTGCCTCGGCTGAAATCCTGACCAACCTGTGGAGCCCCGAACAGCCGAACAACTACTGGCCGATCGTTTCCACGATGACGCGTGAAGAATATACCAGCGGCAACTGGCAGGTGAACGACCACTACCTGTTGAACATGGCTTACTTGCGTCTGAAGACCCTCACCATCGGATACACCATTCCGGAGCGTCTGACCAAGAAGATCAACATCAACAAGCTGCGTGCATACTTCACGGTTGAAAACCTTCTTACCTTCGACAACCTGAAAGTTGATATCGACCCCGAAATCAACACGGGTAACATGTCGGCAGGATCCAACTACGCTATTGGCCAGCTGGGTGTAACCACTCCGCTTCCGAAGTACTATACCCTTGGTCTCCAGCTTACTCTCTAATTTTAATCTATAGCTAATCATGAAAAAGAAATATTTCTTACCGATAGCGCTTATTGCCCTGTTGGCAACAGGTTGTACGAAGGAATTTCTGGATAGAAAGCCTTTGGACTCTATAGATGACTCTAACTTCTGGACGAACGAGGCCAACCTCCGTATGCACTCTATCTACTATTACAGTACTTATTTCAGAGGGTATGGAGACAACGACTACAACCCTGTTCTTCCGAACATGTCCTCGTATCTGACCGATATTATCGTTAGTGGCGGCTCGCCGGGTTCTTTGTCCAATGGCAACAGTGGAAGTGGCCCTGCAGCAGGCTATAATGGCTATGGGGCGGCTGCATTGAACTGTGAGTCCTGGTCGAGCAACTATATTTGGATTCGTCGCGCCAATACGTTCATTGAGCGTTTGAACCGCGACACCAAAGCTGCTCTCTCGGACGAGGTGTACAGACACTGGATGGGTATTGCCCGTTATCTGCGTGCACAGCGTTTCATCGACCTCGTATGGGGCTTCGGAGACGTTCCTTACTTCAATACGATTCCTACCGAGAATCTGGAAGATCTTTGCATCCCTCGTGCCAACCGGTATGATATTTTGGATAGCTGCATCAACGACATCCAGTATGCAGTAGATAACTGCCGCGAGGACGATGGTGGCAACAACATGCTGAACAGGTATTCTATCGCAGCTCTGGGTGCTCGTTGGTTCTATTGGCTGGGTTGCTTCCAGAAGTATGTGCCGTCTGAGTATGCTGGTGGTAACACGGAAGCCGCTACCAAGTACTTGAACAAGGCTGTGGAATGGGCTAATGTGGTTATAAGCAGTGGAAAATATTCCATCACGGAAGATTTCCGTTCCCTGTTTGCTTCGGATGACCTCTCGGGCAGCACGGAAGCTGTTTTGGCTCGTTATTACAATACGTCTCAGGTGAAGAATGCGGCTACGTCCTATTTCGGAAACATGAACGATAGCGCTCGTGGCTTCTCGGCTCACTTCATGCGTAATGTGATCCTGTTCTGGGATGGTACGCTGCAGCCGGGTGAAACGACGGTACTCGAGCAGCAGGGTATTCACCCGACGGATACGGATGATCGTTATGACAAGTTGTACACGATGATAGACAACGCACTGCTGAAGAACAAGGATTCTCGTTTGGAGGCCATGCTGAAGTCTTCCCGTGTCATCTCTTCCACGGCCGATGCCAATACGGGTGCCATGTCGCGTGAGTATATCAGCAGCGGTTCGACTCGTTATTTCCCGCGTATCTGCATGCCGCGTGAATACGAAGACTATATGGCTGGTGCTGCACTGACGGTGAACTGGCTGCAGGGTGCTTCGAACACGGTAAATGCTCCGATCATTCGTTATGCAGAGGTGCTGCTCAACTGGGTTTGCGCCAAAGCTGAATTGGCCGATGGTCTGGGTGGCGCTGCTGTTACGCAGGCCGATCTGGATGCTTCGGTTGAGTTGATCCGTGCTCGGCCGGTGGCTACCGGAGGAAACAACCCTTCGCTCCAGCCCAACCGTCTGCCCAAGTTTACGCTGGGTCAGTATCCGACCGATCCGGAACGCGAACTGGAAGGATTTACTTCGGCTGCCAAAGCGCTGATCTGGGAACTGCGTCGTGAACGTACCGTAGAGTTGGCTTACGACTGGGTTCGTAACCGCGATCTGCGTGCCTATGGCCAGCAGCTCAACTATATCTATCGTTACGACAGCTATCCGGGCCGTTACAACCATGAACCGTCTCAGGACATCAATAACTACTTTGGTCAGTACTATGGCGGTGATCCGGTTGCCGGATGGGGTAACAAGGATATGTCTCAGGTGAACTACTTCGTAAACAACCCCGAGGGTAACCTGCTGCAGTGCGGTGCTTACTTCAACATGGAAGCCTTGTACGATCGTGCAGTTGCTTCGGCTCAGGCTGCTGCAGCTTCCGGTGATGCTACTGACATCGCTCAGGCCAACGAGTGGAAACTGGCATTGGATGCATTTGCTTCCAGCTCTCCGGGTCTGTGGATCGTACGTCCCGATGGTGAACAGCGTCTGTTCCCGGATTACAAACTGGCAAAATGGGATGCTGGTGACTATTCCTTCTACAAAAAGACCGCTTACACGGATGCTGACTACACGGTGAAAGTGGAAGATGCAGAAGCCAGAGCCGTCCTCGAATACATGAAGGGATGGTGGATCACGGGTCGTTCCGACCTGCGTAGCTCGGCTCAGCAGACTCGTTCTTGGCTGGCTTGCATTCCTATCGATCAGATCACCTACTACAGAGAGCACGGGTATGATGTTCTTACCCAGAACCCTGGCTATCAGGATTACCTGTAATAGTCGATCGTTCGACTGTTGACTTTAGCCGGCGGCCTGAAAAGGCCGCCGGCTTTTTTGTATCTGGACGGATGGAGGAGGGGCAGTAGGAGTATCGAATCCTTGCGGCCTTTGTCCGCGCGTGGAGGGAAAAGGTTGGTTGTCGGAATTGTTCCGGGTGGGTTGGGGGAAGATTGTAGGAAGCGGGAAAACAAAAAGACCTTGCAAGGAAGATTGCAAGGTCGCTAAAGGCAGTACCCGGAGCGGATAAAGTACCCAGCAGATAAAGCGTGCAATTTGAAAGTAAGTGAAAGAAAATCAGAGGTAGCCAAAAAGGTACATTAACCCTTTGTTTCATAAAAAAGACTATATTTTGCCGTTTTTGTCTACCCTTTGGCTACCCGGATTAAAATAAATACCTATCTTTGTAAAGAAAGGAAATAAAGGGAAAAAAGAATGGCTCAAAAAAAGGATATAAGGAGCGATAATACCTATCTAATAAGCCAAGATGCTACCGATAATCCGAAGCTGGGGGCAAAGATACTTTCAGATGGTAGAGAAAGCCTATTTTTAGATTATTACTTTGGCTATCAGATGGTATATAGCGAGAGGTTGGATAAGCAGGTAGCCAGGAAAGACAGAAAACGGGAGTTTCTAAAACTCTACCTTTGGCAAGCCCCCAGAACACCGCTTGAACGCCAGCAGAATAAAGAAACGATGGAGCTTGCAAAGAGAATCAGATTTGAGCGTGGACAGGAGCTATTAGAAAACGTCGAGGGCTATAGGCTTAAAAAGAAAAGCGATATAAATTTCCTTGATTACTTCAGGGCCTACATTGACAAGTATACCAAGAAAGATATTAGGATGGTGGAAATAGCCCTTAAACGTTTTATTGATTTTCTAAACGACACGCCGGAGTATAGTAAGTATGTAAAGCGGATAAAGCCGGAGCAGATAACTAAAGATATGGTTGAGGATTTCACCGAGTATCTACGGGGGAGAAGCGTTGGCGAGGGAGCGAAGAGCATATATGCACGATTTAAGAAAGTGATTAAGTATGCCATAGAACACGATGTTATGGTGAAAAATCCGTGTACGGGGATAAGTATAAAAGTGGATGATCAGCAGTTAAGGAAGGAGGTATTATCGCCAGAGGAAATACAGCAGTTAATAGCAACGCATTATGAACACGAGAATCCCAATATAAGACGTGCTTTTATACTTTGCCTCTATTGTGGGTTGAGGTTCTGCGATGTAAAAGATTTAACATTTGCTAATGTGGACCATTCCAACAAGCTATTGAAGTTTGAGCAAAGCAAGACAAAGGGACATAGTGTTAGCAGCGGGGTTGTTATTCCTCTGAATGATGGTATACTGAAACTGATAGGAGAGCCAAGCGATCCGGATAAAAGAGATGAGGTTATCTTCCCTTTGCCCAGCTATGAAATGTGCCTGAAAGCCCTAAGACATTGGGTGAAACGAGCCGGGATAAACAAGCATATTAGCTGGCATCTGAGAAGACATATCGCCCCGCCTTACTCATTGAGAACAAGAAACTTATAAAGATTGTCGGCTTCATAGGTAACGACTTAGAAACGAGCGTATTGCTCTTTTCTGTCTCATTTTGCATTATTGATAAGAACGCTTTTTGTATTGCAAATATAAGATTTATTTTTGGACTTCAGTTTGTCACCTGACAAAAAAAACAGGTTATTAACCATGAAATTTTTTAATGCTCATTCTGATAAATTTTTATAATGAAATCAATCGTTGACTCTTTGTAAATAGATGGTACACCATTCGGGACTATTCCATCCTTACCATATTGTTCTTCTTGTTTCTTATTCCTAAAATTATATATAGAATAGTCTGGATTACTCTTGATATTATTTTCGTTTATGATTCTCCATACATTATTTGAACTGATATTTGCTTTAGCTTTAATTGCATCTGCCAATTCTTTTGCAGATAGTGGATATTCTTTTAATCTATTTACTCGTTCTTTCTTTATTACCTCAACAGTATCAATCGGTTGAACTTCTCCAACCAGTTTTAAAGTTGGTGCTCCTTCTTTTTCATTG
>DCEW01000100.1 GCA_002314265.1 Flavobacteriales bacterium UBA1820 | reverse complement strand
CGCCCTTTTGCTTGCGCGCTCGCAGAACTTGCTTACTCGTACAGCAAGTATTTTGCCCGCGTCTTCATGAACTCATCGATACCCGGCTTCCAGGTAGCACGGATCTCCTCGGCGGTCATCCCTGCCTCGATCTGCTTGCGGATCGTTTCTCCTCCGCAAAGCGTATCGAAGAACTTCTTGAAGAACTCATCCTTCTTCTCGTAGTTGTTGTACGCCCAGATCACGTATTTCAGATCGACGCAACCCGGATCGGGAGCCTCACGCAGATCGACCCCATTGCACAGCACCCCTTTGTTCTTGCTCGACTCGGGCGTAAAAGTAAAGCCCGTTTCCGGCAACAGCGGCGAACCGAACACCTCGAAAGGCCAGGGAGTACCGCGTCCCTCCGAAAGAGGCGTCCCCTCAAAATAGCACAAGCTCGGGTACAGCGCGATGGATTTGGCCGTAGCCAAGTTCGGCGAAGGCGGCACCGGCAGGTCGTAATGCATAGCGTGCGTATAGTTCTTGCACGGGATCACCGTCAGGTCGCACTTTACCCCGTCCTTGAGCCAACCTTCCCCGTTGACCATCTTCGCATACTCGCCCGAAGTCATCCCATAGACGATCGGCACCGGATGCATCCCCACGAACGACTTGAAAGCCGGATCGAGGATATTCCCGTCCACGTAATACCCGTTGGGATTCGGACGGTCGAACACCACCACCTCTTTGCCATTTTCGGCACCGGCCTCCATCACATACGTAAGGGTCGAAATATAAGTATAGAAGCGGCAACCCACATCCTGAATATCGTAGATCAGCACATCCACGTCCTTGAGTGCCTCGGGGGAAGGCTTGTATTTTCCCGAACCGTAGAGCGAAACTACCGGGATACCCGTCTTCTGATCCACCTCGTCGGATATTTTGGCTCCGGCCGCCGCCTCACCCCGGAAGCCGTGCTCCGGAGCGAAGATCTTGACGATGTTCACCCCTTTGGACAACAAGTAGTCCACCACGTGCTGCCCGTCGGCCATCACGGAAGTATGGTTGCCCACGAAAGCCACCCGTTTTCCTTTGAGCAATTTCAGATACAGGGACGACTGCTCCGCCCCTACTTCGACGGCCTTTTCCGTCTGAGCGGCTTTCTGCGCCGAAACCGGTACGAAAGCACACAAAAGTGCGGAAAGACACAATGCTTTGAACAATGTTTTCATGCGATAAAATGTTGTGATTATTGATTGATTCATTGATTTTTTATCACTTCCCCTCGGTGGGAGGATCGAAATCCTCGTACAGCAAATACTTCGAACGGATCGTCTGGAAACGCTCCAGACCCTTTTTCCACGTAGCGTGGATCTGCCGGTCGGTCATCCCCGCCTCGATCTGTTTGCGCAAAGTCTCCCCTCCGGCCAACAAATCGAAGAAAGGCGTAAAAAAGTTCTCCCGCTGCTCCTTCGGGAAATTGGCATACGCCCACACCAACCACCCGAGATTCACCCGGGACAAGTCGGGCGACGAAGCCAGATCCAACCCGTTGCAGCGCACCCCGTAATGCTTGGAGCTCTTGGCTCCCTCGCGCGGCTGCGGAACGAACGAAAAGCCCGTTTCCGGCAACAGCGGCGAACCGAACATCTCGAATGGACGTTCCGTACCCCGTCCCTCGGACAGGGTGGTACCCTCGAAGAAACAGAGGCTGGGATAGAGATTGACCGCCTTGTCGCTGCGCAGGTTGGGCGTAGGGAACATCGGAAAGCGATACCGGTCGCGATGGGAATAGTTCCCACAAGGCAGTACCGTCAGATGGCACCGGAGGCCTCCCTCCAGCCAACCTTCTCCGTTGAGCATCCGAGCGTATTCCCCGGCCGTCATCCCGTGGACGATCGGTACCGGCTGTTTCCCCACGCCCGAACGGAAGGCCGTATCGAGAATATTCCCGTCCATGTAGTGCCCGTTGGGATTCGGGCGGTCGAACACCACGAAGTCCACCCCGTAGGCCGCCGCGGCTTCCATCATCCCCTGCATGGTGATGAGTTTGGTATTGAAACGGCAACCGATGTCCGGGATGTCGAACACGATCACATCCACATCCGCGAGCATCGCCCCGGTGGGTTTTCTCACCTTCCCGTAGAGGGATACGATGGGAATGCCCGTGGAGGGATCGACACTGTCGGAGACTTTCTCCCCGGCATCGGCCCGGCCCGAGAATCCATGCTCCGGAGCAAAGATCTTGACGATATTTACCCCACCCTCACGCAGTAGATCGAGCGAATGACCTTGCGGAGTGATCGACGAAGCAACCCCGGCATACGCCACCCGCCGTCCCTCCAACAAGGGCTTCCACTGCGAAGGACACTGTGCCGGATAAACGACCTTGTCGCTCTGCCCCCGCAAAGAGAACGGGAAACAGAACGACAAGATCGCCACCACGAAGACCGAAATCTTTCCGATCGAGGTCATACGCAAACGGAAAGTTTGTTTATTCGAAATCCGGATACATCAGGTATTTCTTGCGCACCTGCTTGAAGCTGTCCAGCCCCGGCTGCCACGTAGCTTTGATCTGCTCGGGCGTCATACCGGCCTTGATCTGTTCCTCCAGTTCGTAGTTGCCTGCGCGCAGGGAGAAACCGCGGTGGTTGAAGAAATTTTCCTTGTCCGTATAGTTGTTGTACGCCCAGATGATGTAGTCCAGATTTACCTGAGCCTGTTCCGGTTCCTGACGAAGGTCGAGACCATAGCACAGCACCCCGTTCTGTTTGGGGTTCTTGTCCCCGAAGGAAGGAGCCGGCGTAAAGGTAAAGTCCGTCGCATTGGAATCGATCAGCGGCGAGCCCAACACCTCGAACGGCCAGGGGGTACCGCGCCCTTCGGACATCGGCGTACCCTCCACAAAGCAAGTGCTGGCGTACAGGTTGATCGAGCGGTCGGTCGGCAGGTTCGGCGAAGGCGGTACCGGCAAGCTGTAACGCATCGTATGGTCGTAGTTCAGGCAGGGAATCACCGTCAGGTCGCACGTTACGCTGTCGCGCAGCCAACCTTCTCCATTGTACAGTTTGGCCAGTTCGCCGATGGTCAGCGCATATACGATGGGCAGCGGCTGCATCCCGATCCCCGAGCGGCAGGTATCCTCCAGGATAGGCCCGTCGATGTAGAACCCGTTGGGGTTGGGCCGGTCGAGCACCACCACCGGTACATTGTTCTCGCCGCCGGCTTCCATCACCCGCTGCAGCAAGTAAATGTATGTATAGAAACGGCATCCCACATCCTGAAGGTCAAACACCAACACGTCCACATCGGAGAGCATCTCCGGAGTAGGCTTGTTGATCTTTCCATAGAGGGAGATCACCGGAATCCCCGTCTTGGGATCGATCTGGTCCTCCACATGCTCCCCGGCATCGGCATCTCCGCGGAATCCATGTTCCGGACCGAAGGCCTTGACCACATTCACACCCTTTTCCTGCAGGAAATCCACCACGTGCGTCCCATCGCTGAGCACCGAAGTATTGTTCCCGACAAAGCCCACCCGTTTGCCTTCGAGCAGCGGCAGGTACGCGTCGAAATTTTCAGCTCCCACGACGATCCCCTGCGGTTTCTTTTCCGCACAGGAAGTCGCAAGCGACAAACAAAAAACGCCGAAAATAGCGGCGCAAAGCAATTTAATGATACCTTTGTGTTTCATAATATGTGGTTTTAGAATTGTGAATCTGGGATACCTTATATCAAGGCGAATATACAAAAAAGATCGACATGAGCGCCGGATTTCCTCGCCCGTGCTGAAAATTGCCGTCGCAGCCGTGGCCTTGGGCATAGTCGTGATGCTCATCGCCCTATCGACCGGAATAGGGCTCCAGCGCGAGATCCGCCGCAACATCGCCGCCTTCGCCGGACACATCCAACTCACCGCCCTCCAACAGGGAGGCGACGGAACCACCCAATCGGTATCCCTGAACCAAGATTTTTACCCCTACTTCACCGCCGTACCCCAGGTCAAACACGTACAAACCTTCGCCCAACGCGCCGGCATCCTGAAAACCGACCATGAATTTGAAGGCGTAGTACTGAAAGGCCTCGGTGCCGATTACGACCTCTCGGGCCTTTCCGCTTTTGTCAAAAGCGGAAAAATGCCCCGTTTCGGACAAGGAGAAGCCTCGGACAGCCTGCTGATCTCCCAAAACACCGCCGACGCGCTCGGCCTCTCGTGTGGAGAACGGGTGAAAATGTATTTCATCCGGGATTCCGGACGACCCATCCTACGGTATTTCACCATCGCCGGCATCTTCAAAAGCAACATCGCGGAGTTCGACAAAAACTATGCCCTGGGCGATCTGCGTGCCGTACAATCCATCAACCGCTGGGACAGCACCCAGGTCGGTGGCTTCGAACTCATCCTGCACAATGCCAAAGAGCTCCCCGCCGCTACCGAACGCGTCCTTGCCGAAACGCAATGGAAATTCCACGTAACCAACATCGCCACCGAGTACGGCGCACTGTTGGACTGGGTGGCCATGTTCGACGTCAATATCGTAGTCATACTCGGCATCATGATCCTGGTATGCGGCGTGAACATGATCACCGTTCTGCTCATCCTGATCCTGGAAAAGACCTCGTTTATCGGCATGATGAAATCCCTGGGGGCAGACCAACGGCTGCTGCGACAGATCTTCCTGTGGAACGCGTTTTACATCATCCTGCGGGGACTCTTCTGGGGCAACCTGATCGGCATCTCCCTGCTGCTGCTCCAAAAATACTTCGGGATCGTTACCCTGGACAGCGAATCGTACAGCATCGAGGTCGTCCCCGTGTATCTCAACCTCGGCATGATCCTTGCCCTCAACCTTGGCACCGCCTTATTGAACATGCTCATGCTGCTGATTCCCTCGCATTTCATTGCACGCATCCGCCCGGCCGAGACCGCCAAATACGAATAACCCCCCATCCCCCAAGCGCAAAATACATGCACAAAAAAGAGCCTGACTGTTTTTACAGTCAGGCTCTTTATGTCGGGGTGAGAAGATTCGAACTTCCGACCTCTGCGACCCGAACGCAGCGCGCTGCCAGGCTGCGCTACACCCCGAATTGGATTGCAAATGTAGTCATTTTTCTTGAAAAGAAAAACGATCCCGACGTTTTTTTCTTTGCAAAAAAAACGTCCTGTCCGCAAAGGAAAACAACTGCCAATCGATCAAAAACATAGACAAAATGTCTACCCGCTTCCTTTTGGGGAGTTGGAGCCCATAAGCTGTCCTCTCCCCCATAAAGCGGTCAGCGTGGAAAAGGAGGTTCCGGTCGGAGTGGGGTGAGGGGAGGGATAGTCAAAAAAAAATCCCGTCTG
>DCEW01000062.1:3006-19126 GCA_002314265.1 Flavobacteriales bacterium UBA1820 | reverse complement strand
TAGAGCACATGACTGTTAATCATGGGGTCGCTGGTTCAAGCCCAGCCTGAAGCGCGCACACGATCAAGCACTTGCGAAAATTTTCGCGAGTGCTTTTTTCTTTTCATCGCGCTTCCCCACCCCTTCTGTTTATACCTTTTCTTCCTCCCGCCCGGAAAATATAGAAGGAAAAACTTTGCCCATACTGTTTTTTTTCATAACATTACTCGCTAAAACTACACACTACGATGAAACCTTCCCTTCACATCACCAGCTTCGTCCTTGCAGGTGCATGGGCTTTCGCCTCATGCAGCCCCTCTCCTACCCCTCAGAGGGCAAGCGAAAGCACGGTAACACCTCTACGAGACACCTCCCGCCCAACCGCAAAGGAAGCCCTCGAAAAGGCGCCCGGTCTGGAGCTGGTCGTCTTTCCGCAGAGCATCCGGATCCAGAACGACTCTCTGTACTTCCGATACGGCCTGCGAAACCATACCGACACGACCTTCACCGTGTACAATCTCGGCTACATCGGATACATCTGGCATTGGCAATCTTTCAGTTATATGCCAGACATGGGGGTAATACTTTTGCTGTACGATCAGAAGCACCAGATTCGTTTCAATGCACGGGGATCGAGCCTTCGGTTCAGGGACCCGACCCGACCTCCTTCCTTTGAAGAATACCGATACACCCATTGCCTCGACAAGTACATCGTGTTGTCTCCAGGTGAAACCATCGAATACCACTGGCAGGAATATCTGGGGGATTTCGATTTGGAGAAAGGCTCCTATTCGTTCCAATTGCGGTATGTGGTTCCCGCTCCGACAGACAACAAATACAGCCCCCTCAACCGCTACGAAAAGGCGTGGCGGAAAAATCCCCGATTGAAAAACACGGCCTTGTTTCGCTCCGAACTCAACTCCCGGTTCTATTCCTTCCACCTTTCAAAGGACATCAAAAGAGGATAGCGATCCCGCACCTCCCTACGCACGCTTTGCAAACCAACACGTTCCAACCCATAAAAGATTTCTGTCATGAAAAAAACTGCGATTTTCCTCTTCGCATTGCTCACCTGGCAAACAGCATTTTCCCAGGAAGACCTTTCGGCATTCGCCTCCGAAGTGATGCAACAGTACCAGAGGATGGAGACCACATTCCGGCAAGAAGCCCTCAACAACTTCCTGTCGCGACGGGGAGCCTCCTCGGAGGCTCTTTCCGACAGCGTGGATTTTATCCTCATCCCGGATTTGTACCTGAAAAAACACCTGAGAAAATTCTATCAGAAAGCCGACCCGGCCAAGCTGATCGAATACATCGATCCCCAAGCGATGCACATGTCCATATTTATCCCGACGGACAGTAACGGCCAAAAAATGAACCTTTCTCCGAATGCGGACAGTACGGCTTCTTCTTGGGCAAATTTCAGAGATGAACTTCATGCTTTTTACGTGAAATACCAACCGGAACTCATTTTCGGTGTTTGCAACCTGCCTTCCTACTTCGTGATCCTGGACGGCACCCTACAGGCCATCCGCTTTACAGAGAAGGGGGCTGTGCCGCAAACGATCGACGAATACCGGGCCGACCATTCGGAGGACATCGCCATCGCCTTGAGTTTCGGTTACCAGCCCCTCTATGAAATCGTAGACGCCGGAGGGGCTGATATTTACCTGCTCTTCAAGGCTGTCTACGGAAACATAGTCCGCGGAGTGTTCCCCGAGAGCGTCGATGATTACCAAACCCTGGGAAAGCTAATGGATCGCGGTGCCGAACTGATCGGTGTGTACGACGGGCTTTCGGTAAACATTGTACAAATCAGCATAAGTAAAAAATCAAAAATTTTCGGAGGCGGCTCAAAACTCCAGATGAAGGGAACGACCGTCTGGGACCCACGTCCTGGAATGGGATATGTCCCGGGACCGAAGTCTTTTGATAAGGTTACCTATATCGTCTACTAAAACCATCTGAAAAAGATATCGCATTTTTTTTCTAACGGGCAAGCATTCATCATTCCCTTTTTTCGCTATCCTTGCAAAAAAGGGAATGATGGTTATCATGTAAAAAAGTTCCGACAAAACGACGTTTCCATCGCCGCTGCAGCCAAGCCACACCTTGTATTGTCGAAACATACGGGGCTGTCCAAACAAATCCGACTTTGCACAGGATGGAGCGTGTTTCTCAAATACATCTATTATATTTGTATCTAATATATGAAGAAATATGAGGCTTTTATATTCGACTATTCTTCTATCCGTTGCCTTCATTTTTGTTTCCTGTCAGGAGGAGAATAACGGTCTTCGCTCTCCGGAGAGGGAAAAAGCCGAAGCATGGGCGCAAGCAGCCCGCGAATTGTTCTGGGGAGAAGACCGCACCCTGAACCTCGATACGCTTCCCGATGTAACCCCGGTAGTGGCAATGATGGACTCCGCGATCGCCCTCGACCCACAGAACCGACAGTATTATTACCAGAAAGCCGAATATCTCGCCCTGGCCGAAGAAGTGGATGCTCTCTCGGCCGTATTCCGGCAACTGGCCTCCTTGGGTGAAGACAAAACGCCTTTTCTCCCCGAAACACTCGGCCAATGCTTCGCCCGCCGCGGAGAAACGGACTCTGCAAAATACTATTACACCCGGGCCATCGAACTGCGGCGCAAAGAAAGGACGCCGGGACTCTCGCCCGCCTTTGTGGACAGCGCCTACATCGCACACCTGGAATACTACATCACCGGCGAGAGGACGGCAGCCCTGCGCAAGATCGAGCAAAGCGCCGGGGCTACCCCCTTGACGGAAAGCGAAAAGGAACACTTGGAACAAATCCTCAGGGATTTCGACCTCGACCAACTCGCCTGGCAACCCTCTGCCGAAGAGATCCTCCGCACGAAAAAGCTATTGAATACTCCCAGAAAGCCCCTCACCGGGGCCTCTCCCCGAAAATGAATTTCCGGAGTCTCCCCCGCAGGCCGAGTTCCCTCTTGCCCCTAAAACCAACAAAAGAAGTTCCCCAAACTCCGCCGAGAAGAAAACCCGCGTATATTTGTAGCAAACCATCGCCCCATTTGCATGAAAAAGCTGCTCCTTTGGGGGATACCCCTTCTCTGCCTGGCGGCCGGCTGCCGGGAACAGACCGATGAAACCCCGGATGAAAGATCCATCGCGTACAACGACCGGGCCATCGCCCTGATGCAGGATTACCTGGAGCGGGACGAGGTCCTTCCGGACTCCTCCCTGCTGGCCGCGTGCCGCACCCGCACCGACACGATCCAACGGGTGATGAAAGACATCGTGGACAGCTGCCAAATCCTG
This sequence comes from Flavobacteriales bacterium UBA1820, assembly GCA_002314265.1. Lineage (GTDB taxonomy): Bacteria > Bacteroidota > Bacteroidia > Flavobacteriales > UBA1820 > Merdimorpha. The sequence goes on along the minus strand of DCEW01000062.1, from coordinate 15,844 downwards.
CTGGACTCCGCCCTGTTGTACAGCCCGGAACACTACTTCTACTATGCCCAGAAAGCGACCCTGTACGCCTGCGGTGCCTACTACCAAGAGGCCGCCCGGTGGATGGAGAAAGCGCTGAAAAAAAAGGACCTCCCCGAACTCCGGCTCGGTGCCGGGATGTTCCTGCAAAAAGCAGGGGAGGAACAACAAGCACACACCCGCTACCGGCATGTGGCCGACCAATACCGCACCCGCGATACCCTGTCGTCTGCCGACCGGATCAATTACGCATTTGCCCTGATCCTGTCCGGGGAAAAAGAAATGGCCCGACGCACCATCGACAGCCTGATCACGGACACCCTTGCCCGAAAACAACTCCTGCAGATGACGGAAAACCCGCAAGAAGCCCTCAACGCGCTCTTTCCCTGATCTGCCTGTCTCTTAACATGAGACATCTTCTCTTTGATCTGCGAGCAGCAGGGAAATATTCGAGCTCCCGAACAAAAAGTCTATCCATTCCTCTTGAGGACAAACGATAGTGGAGACCTTACACCTTTCAATTTATCAAATATACATTCCTCTTAAAATATAGGAACTTTCACATCCTTAATTTATCGAAAATTTTACTCCCCCCCCCCTAACCACGCACACACCTTTGAGATAGTTGCAAAACTTCTTATTATTTCTCTCCCTTACGCCATCCTCCAAAAAAATAATGCACAGCATAAGCATCCGATAAACAATTCTCCAATTCATCACTTCTATCCCCAATAAGAAATCTGCGCGCCTGATCAATATTAAATGGTGTAACGTATCGCATCGGTATCAAATATATATTTGTTTTTTCGGTCGAATCCAATTCAGTATATGCATTGACCAACATCCAAGGACCAGTTGTTTTAAGCACACATACAGCTTTAGGATCATAGCAAAGCAAATTTGCCTCCTGAAAAACTTTTCCAAGAATTTTCTCCATAAAAGGATGCGCTGGAATGCTAAGCATCAGAGCATTATTAAACATTCGATCCACTTTTTTAAAATCCAAAATATCTCGTTTGGATAAAGGCTCTTCGGCAAAACAACACGTTTTATCTTCTACCAACCAAGCTATGGACTCAATAGATTCATAATCAAAATCAACATACATTCCACCCATTTTATACAAGATCATGTAACGTATAGCATCCCATCTCTGTACATTATAGGGGAATCTATAATAGATATCTTTATACTGTGGGAAATTAGCCTCAATGAAATCATTTATCCGTGCATTATCCCACAATATATATTCCCAATCAGGATAATCTCGTTTCCACGTATCTCCCAATCGCTTAAAATAATTCGGAAGGGGGCCGTCAATTCCAGACCAGATCTGATGAATAATTTTCGGTATTTTTTTCATTTGGTATATATTTAAATTCTCTTATATCTTTGGATTTTTAACAATATATACAATAAAACAAACTCATTTATACACATAAACACTCACGTATAGACTCTGACATTTTGATTACCAAGCAATAAACACACATGCCATTCCTCCCAACGTCTACTGTTATTCACATATCCCAACCAAAAATCTGACTGCAGGAGACCAATCCCTTCAAGGATTCTGATATGCTTATACTACACCTATATATCACTTCTTTAACATCACCGTAAAATCCAGACGTTAATTTACAAACAGTAAAAAATCTATCCAACAAATTGATTATTTTCAAGCCCCAATCGACCATCATAGGAAAAAATACTTTCCCACACAATATACATAATTTGTTTTCAAAACCCCAACCTAAAAAGACCAACAGTAGTAATTTCATAATAATTCTCATTTTATATAAAATACTATTTCTCAGAAACTATCCAACGCAGATCTCACCACTTAATTAACAGATGTTCTCCGATTTTGAGCAAAAGTATAAACCTCCCCACGCAGATCACCACTCCCCCCCTCTTTTTTCCTTTCCCGGGAAGAATCCTGCGGCCGAGGGGAAGAAAAACAGAAAAAAACTTACAGATACTCCACCGTTACCCCCTGTCCGCGACGCACATAGGCACGGATGGCGTAGAGATAATCCGGCGTATTCTCCAACGGGGTAAGCCGCGAACGGAGCACATCGAGGTTCGTTACCTGGTGGTTCAGGTCAGCATACGCATAGCCTTTCAACTGCCCGTTCTCCACCAGCACCACCGCCCGCTCGGAGACCTTCTGCCCTTTATCGAAGATGAGCATCGTCTTGTCCCGGGGAAAGGCCGAAGCCAACGAGCGCGTCATGCGCCGAAGCCGGAGTTTTCCGTTCAAGGGCGGCTCGATCTCACGCACCTGGCCGATGTACTTCAGGTAGGAGATCAGCTGACTGGGTACTTCCTCCCACGTAACGGTATTGATCGCCTCCTGGATCGCCCGCCCGACTTGCGTATCGAGCGAAAGCAGGTGAGTCATCTGCTTGTAAATATTGTTCGAGCGGCCGATGTAAACGATGTTTTTATCCTTGTCCAGGATCTGGAACACCCCGGAAAAAGTAGGCAGGGTGTCGAGGATCAGGCGATACTTCATCTCGCGGCGGGAAAGCCGGTGAGGCGGCCGGGCCGCCATCTTGACGATCTGTTTGGAGGTGTCTTTTTCGATCAGGATTTCCAGCAGGCGCACCGTCGCTTCGGCATCGCCGTAGGCCCTGTGGCGCGCCGCCACCGGAATACCCAGCGTGCGGCATAGTTTCCCAAGGGAATAGCTTTCCAAGCCCGGCATCAGCCGTTGCGATTCCTTGACCGTGCAGATCGTGTTGCGCTCGTACACATAACCCAAGCGGGCAAACTCCTGGCGAAGCATCCGGTAATCGAAGTCGGCGTTATGGGCCACGATCGCACATCCGTCGGTAATCTCGACGATGCGTTTGGCCAACTCGTGAAAACGCGGCGCACGGCGGAGCATCTTGTTGTCGATCCCCGTCAGGCGTGTCACATACGGATCGATGGGCCGCATGGGATTGACCAGCGAAACGAGCCGATCGACCACCTGATGCCCGTCGAAACGATAGATCGCCACTTCGGTGATGCCCTCCTCACTGAAACGCCCGCCGGTGGTTTCCAAATCCACTACCGCATACACCTCTTTCTACCTCCTCTACGATAATCTCTTTACACGTTGTAATTTCTCGCCCCGAAGATCCGGCTGCCCACCCGCACCATCGTCGAGCCGCATTCCACCGCAATGGGGTAATCTCCACTCATGCCCATCGAGAGCACGTCCATCGTCGGGTCCTGTTCCCGGAGTCGGTCCCACAGAGCCTTGAGCGAGGAAAACTCCCGACGCACCTGCTCCCGGTCCGGCGTATTGGAAGCCATGCCCATCAGCCCGCGCACCCGCACGTGTTCCAAACGGCGAGTCTGTTCGCTCAAGGCCAAAGCAAGAGCTGCTTCGGGTTCGAGTCCGTACTTGGTCTCTTCGCAGGCTATGCGCACTTCCAGCAGACAATCGATCCTGCGCCCCACCTTGCCTGCCGCCGCATCGATCTTGGCAAGCAGTTCGGCGGAATCGACGCTTTGGATCATTTCGACAAAGGGCACGATGTACTTCACCTTGTTGCTCTGCAAATGCCCGATCAAGTGCCAACGGACATCCCCGGGTAGTTCAGGTTGCTTGGCACACATCTCCTGCACTTTGTTTTCCCCGAAGACGCGCTGTCCGGCGCGATACGCTTCCCGGATAGCTTCCACCGGATGGGTCTTCGACACGGCCACCAGTTCTACGGCAGGCGGGAGCGATGCCCGCACACTCCGGATATTTTCTTCGATCTCACTCATGGTTTGTCCTCCTTCTCTCTTCTCTTGAATCCCCCTCTTGGGATCTCCTGGGTTCATCTCCCCAGTCCACTCGCCCCTTGGTTCCCCTCTGGTGCTCTCTTGCCCCTTGGTTTCCCTCTGGCCCACCTCCAAAACTCTCTCGCCCCTTGGTTCCCCTCTGGTGCTCTCTTGGCCCCTTGGTTCCCCTCTGGTGCTCTCTTGGCCCCTTGGTTCGCCCCCGGTCAATTCTCAGCGTCTTGCCATGCACCGTTCCCCGCCCGGCGGAGCGAATCTTTCTGCAGACTATCCTGCCGGAAAAACTCCTCCATATCCAACGCTACGGTATCCATGAACTCACGCTGCATCTGCCGCCCCTGTTCGAGAAAGTCCCGGTAGGTCTTTCCCTGGGCAGTCTTTTCTTTCTGGCTGTACATCAGGCCGCCGATCAGTGCCGTCTGATCATCCGGGGTGAGCATCTCCAGCGCCTGCTTCAAGTCCTGCTCATAGCTGCGGGCATCCCAAGGCTTGTCCAGCGGATTGTTCGAGCCTCCACCGGTGGAATACACCCAGATGACCAGCACCAGCAGCACCACCGCAATGGCCGTTACGGTCACCAAAAACAGTTTTTTTATCGGTCGTTTTTTCATCGTTCAAATCCCTGTGCGGAGGGAGCGTCCCTTATTTCTTGTCGTTTCTGTGCTGTTCCACCCACTTGCGGGCATTGACGAATGCCTCAATCCAAGGGCTTACCTCCTGACGCTGGACGGCAGGATCGCAATACGCCCACGCCCAAGGATGGATGCTGCGTTCGATGTGCGGCATCATCACCAAATGGCGGCCGTCGGCCGACGCCAAGGCAGCGACGTCGTAGTCCGAACCGTTGGGGTTGCCCGGATAGCCGCTGTACGTATAGCGAGCCGCAATGTGGTAGGCATCCTGCGACAAGGGCAGATGGAATTTGCCCTCCCCGTGCGACACCCATACGCCCAGCCGCGCCCCGGCGAGCGAGGAGAACATCACGCTGTGGTTTTCGGGAATGTCCACATTGACAAAACTGCACTCGTGCTTGTGCGAATCGTTGTGCCACATCGCGGGTTTGTCCGCATGATCGGGATAGATCAAGCCCAACTCGACGAACAACTGGCAACCGTTGCAAATACCCAGCGAGAGGGTGTCCTCCCGGGCAAAGAAGTTCTCCAGCGCGCGACGTGCCTTTTCGTTGTAGCGGAACGAACCGGCCCAACCCTTGGCCGAGCCCAGCACGTCGGAATTGGAAAATCCGCCCACTGCTGCGACAAAGTTGACATCCGAGAGGTCTTCGCGCCCTTCGATCAGGTCGGTCATGTGTACATCCTTGACGTCAAATCCGGCCAAGTACAACGCATGGGCCATCTCCCGTTCGGAGTTGGATCCCTGCTCGCGGATCACGGCCGCCTTGATGCCCGTGGGGGTGCGGCGATTCGGATCGAGACCCAAGTCTTCCGCCCGACCGGTAAAGCCTTCGGGGAACACGTAGCTCAAGGGCTGCTGCTTGTAGTTCTCGTAACGCTCGGCCGCCTTCTGCTTTCCGCTCTGGTGGCAGTCCAGCAGGTACGAAGAGCGGTACCACTTCTGGCGCAGCTGCGGCACGTCGAAGACATGCGACTGTCCACCGTTCTTTATCTTGAGGTCTTTTCCCGCCTTGGCGCGACCTATCTCCCAGAGAGCCACCCCGTAGCGATCGCACACCGCTTTGGCGGCCTCCACGTCGCTCACCTGGAGCACCACGCCGGGATTTTGTGCGAAAAGCAGTTTGACCGCATCGTCCTCTCCGAGGGCGGAAAGATCGATCTCGGCTCCCAGGTTGACCTGCGCGAAACACATCTCCAGCAAGGTCGTCAGGATACCTCCGGCCGACACGTCATGTCCGGCTACTGCACAACCCTCGCTCAAAAGCTGCTGTACGGCCGAGAATGCCTGCTTGAAATACTGCGGGTCCTTCACATCCGGGGTCTTCGTGCCGACAAAGCCCAGGGACTGCGCCAGGGCCGAGCCGCCCAACTGGCGGGGCGATCCCGAGAAATCGATGTACACGATCCGGTACTCATCCCCGCGACGCAGGCAGGGCGACAGCACGCCGCGCACGTCGGACACTTCGCCCGCCGCCGAAACGATAACCGTCCCGGGAGCGATCACCCGGCTGCCGTCCTTGTATTTCTGGGTCATGGACAGGGAATCCTTTCCAGTGGGCACATTTACGCCCAGGGCTACTGCAAAGTCGGACAAGGACTGAACCGCTGCATACAGGGCCGCATCCTCGCCTTCATTGCGGCAGGGCCACATCCAGTTGGCACTGAGCGACACTCCGCCCAAGCCGTGCGAGAGGGGACAGAATACAATATTGGTCAGCGCTTCGGCCACCGAAAGACGGGAGCCGGCCGCCGGATCGATCAACGCCTCTACGGGCGCATGACCGATGGAAGTGGCGATGCCCTCCCGGCCGCGATAATCCAGAGCCACCACCCCGGCATCGCTCAAAGGAAGCTGCAAGGGACCTACCGTCTGCTGACGCGCCACCCGACCGGTTACGCAGCGGTCCACCTTGTTGGTCAGGTAATCCTTGCACGCCACGGCTTCGAGTTGCAGGACATTTTCGATGTATTGCTCCGCCTTGCTCGGGTCGTATTCCACCTCGTGGTACGCATGGTGGACGGTGTGGTCTTCCATCACCGTCTTAGGGGCCGAACCGAACATGTCCGAGAGCTGCAGGTCGATGGGCGCACGGCCGGTACGCTGGCTCTCGAAACGGAACTGCATGTCGCCCGTAGCCTCGCCCACCACATACATCGGGCTGCGTTCGCGGTCGGCGATCTTTTTGAGCAGCTGGAGGTCTTTTTCCTTAACTACCAACCCCATGCGTTCCTGACTCTCGTTGCCGATGATCTCCTTGGCCGAAAGAGTCGGATCGCCCACCGGCAGGGCATCGAGCTGGATGGTACCGCCGGTATCCTCCACCAGTTCCGAAAGGCAGTTCAAGTGGCCACCTGCACCGTGGTCGTGGATGGAGACGATGGGGTTTTCCGAAGCCTCGGTGAGCGCACGGATGGTATTGGCCACGCGTTTTTGCATCTCCGGATTGGAACGCTGTACGGCATTGAGTTCTACAGCCGAAGCGTACTGGCCGGTATCCACCGAGGAGACCGCGCCCCCGCCCATGCCGATGCGGTAATTGTCCCCGCCCAGCACGACGATCTTGTCGCCCTTTTCCGGCTGGCCCTTGAGCGCATCCCGCTTTTTGGCAAAGCCCACGCCGCCGGCCAACATGATGACCTTGTCGTATCCCAAGGTGCGGCCGTCCTCCTGATGCTCGAAGGTAAGCACCGAACCGCAGATAAGCGGCTGACCGAACTTGTTGCCGAAATCCGAAGCGCCGTTGGAGGCTTTGATGAGAATATCGAGCGGGGTCTGGTACAACCAGGGACGTTCCTTGATCGCTTCCTCCCAGGGACGACCGGCTTCGCTGCGGGGGTAGGAAGTCATGTACACCGCCGTTCCTCCCAAAGGCAGCGACCCCTTTCCGCCGGCCAGACGGTCGCGGATCTCGCCGCCGCTACCGGTAGCTGCCCCGTTGAACGGCTCGACGGTGGTGGGAAAGTTGTGCGTTTCGGCCTTGACCGAGATGACGGATTCGATGTCCGTAACGGCATACTCCGAGGGTTCGTCCCCGCGCTGGGGGGCGAACTGTTCGACGGTGGGCCCGGTGAGGAAAGCGACGTTGTCCTTGTAGGCCGAGACGATATAGTCGTGCTGCTGCTCGGTGGTGCGTTTGATCAGTTTGAAGAGCGAAAGGTCTTTCTTCTGCCCGTCGACGACGAATTCGCCGTTGAAGATCTTGTGGCGGCAATGTTCGGAGTTGACCTGGGAAAAACCGAATACCTCGCTGTCGGTGAGCGGACGGCCGAGTTTTTTGGACAAGCCTTCGAGGTAGGCAATCTCCTGCTCGGAAAGAGCCAAGCCTTCCTGCTGGTTGTACGCGCGGATGTCCTCGATCTCGACGATGTCCTCGGCCCGGCGCGAAGTGGTGAAGAGGAACTGGTCCAAACCGTCATACTTCTGATAGAGCATCGGGTCGAAAACCTCCACCCGGTCTTCCTCGACGAACTGCTCGATGCGCTTGACCCCGGTGATGCCCATGTTCTGGCAGATCTCCACCGCATTGGTACTCCAAGGGGTGATCATCTCCTTGCGGGGGCCGATGTAACGGCCGGGATAATTGGGCTGAAGCATCTGATGCGCCTGACCGAACAGCCACGAGAGGCGTTCGAGCGATTCGTTGGAAAGGTATTCGTCGGTTTCCACCACGTACACCACGTCGGCGGAAGATTTGAAGAAAGAAAGCATGCTTTTATCGGCGTGTTTTAGTAATTCGTATCGATCGGAACGGGGACTTCTCCTCCCCTTCTCCCTGAAAGGACAAAGATAACCCTTTTGCTCCGTTTTTTGTGTTATAATCTCGGTTTTAGTACGCGCTGATCAGCTCCAGGAGACGGTTCAAGCGGGTAGAAATGGGGGAAAGAGAGTGGTAACGGTTGACCATCACCACAAAACACAGAAGTTCCCCCTGTTCGTTGAGGCTGTAGCCGGCCAAACCGCGCACCCCGGACAGGGTGCCGCTCTTTATGTGCAAACGGGTGCGCGTAGGGCAATCCCGGATCGTATTCTTGAACGTCCCTTCCCCGCCCGGAACGGCCAGCGAAGCGAAAAAGTCGTCGAAAGCCTCCGTACGGTACATCCCGCAGAGGAAATCGGCGTAATACCCCGCATTGAGGAACGACATGCGGGAAAGCCCGCTGCCGTCCTGCAGGTTGAGCGTCTGGCTGCCGGGCGCGATCGAATCCAGCACCGCGAGCTCCACCCGGCGGGCATCGCTGCGCGTATCCCCCTTCCCGAGGATTTTTCCCATCGTCCGGAAGATAGTCTCGGCGTACATGTTGTCGCTGTACTTGTTGGTCACCGAGGCGATGGTCCGCAGGGCAGGCGAATCGTACTCCAAGATCACTTGTCCGGGAGCCGTCGTATCGGAAGGTTCGGTATAGGAATCCCACAGGACGTATTCCACCTCTCCCGGATCCCCTGCGGGGCAGAGGTAGCGATGGAACTCGCACAGCAGCGAAAGCCCGGCCGCACGGTTGGCTCCCGTCTCGGTCACCTCTCCCCGCTCTGCCCCCAGCGTGCCGGTAGCGAAGTGCTCCAGCGGATGAAGCGGAGAAGCATTGAGCCAGATACCATTGGAGCGACCTTCGACCGTATGGGTGCGGTTGATCACCGTCAGCCCCGGGGTTTGGGGAAAGACGCCGGTAAAACGTGCCGGACGCCCCAGCGTATCGGAAGGCTCGAAGCTCAGGTAGCATTTGTTCTCAAAGAACGAAAGTCCCTGCACATTGGTTCCGTAATAAGTATCGGCATCGTCCCAAGACCAGGAGTCGATCATCGGTTCGAGGGTGAAATAACGGCTGTCGGCCACCATGCGTCCTTCGACGCGGGCGATACCGGCCCGATTGAGGGCTTTTTTCCACACGGAAAACACCGAATCGATCCCCGGGAGGAATTTGTCGTAATCCGATCCGAGCGTCGGGTCGCCGCCCCCGATCACATACAGAGTGCCGTAGAGCGTCGAATCGACCACTTGCCCGCTGTACGCCAAACGGGTGGTGTAGTGAAAATCACCCCCCAGGCTTACCAACGCGGCTCCGGTGGTGAGCAGTTTGGTGATCGACGCCCCGGCGAGCGAGGTCTTCGGATTGTGTTCGACCAGCGTCTCCCCGGTCTTGACATTGCGGATCACGATGCTCCACGCGGTGGTGTTCATCAAGGAATCCTGCTCAAGTTCGCGGACATAGTTGCGGATAGCTTTTTCCTTTTTCGCCCGGCCTTCCGCCGCGCCCGGTTCAACTGCCTGCACCCCGAGAGAAAAGAGTGTCAGGACAGCCAAGAGTGTCGTCCATTTTTTCATGCGTATCGTCGTTGTTTTTCAGTTAATAGAGATTCATTCCTGTGTCTGTTGCTCGGCTTCGGCCTCGGCCGAAGCCTCGGCGGNNCGGCGGCCGCCTCGACAATGTTGGTCGAGTGGAGTTTCTTGCCGCTCAAGTCCTTGCGGCGGAGTTCGAAGTGCTTGCCCAGATACACCTTGCGCACCATCGCGTCGGCGGCCAGTTCCTCGGGCGTACCGGACTTGAGGATGGAACCTTGGTACATCAGGTACGTACGCGTGGTGATGGCCAAGGTTTCCTGGACATTGTGGTCGGTGATCAGGATGCCGATGTTCTTGGACTTTAGGCGCCAGACGATGGACTGAATGTCCTCCACCGCAATGGGGTCCACCCCGGCGAACGGCTCGTCCAGCAGGACGAACTTAGGGTCGGTAGCGATGCATCGGGCGATCTCCGTGCGTCGGCGTTCGCCTCCGGAGAGGACGTCGCCGTTGCTCTTGCGAACTTTTTCCAACCCGAACTCCTCGATAAGCGAATTCATCTTGTCCAGCTGCTGGGCCGGCGTGAGACGGGTCATCTGCAGCACCGAGAGGATGTTCTGCTCGACGGTCAGTTTGCGGAACACCGAATTTTCCTGCGCCAGATAGCCCACCCCGTACTGGGCGCGCTTGTACATCGGGAAGGACGTGATCTCGGTATCGTCCAGAAAAACCTTTCCGCCGTTGGCCTGGATCAGCCCCACGATCATGTAAAACGAAGTGGTCTTCCCCGCCCCGTTGGGGCCGAGCAAACCGATGATTTCGCCCTGGTTGACTTCCAACGAGACATCATTGACCACGCAGCGGTTGCGGTATGTCTTTTTCAGGTGTTCGGCTCGGAGTTTCATGCTATTTCTGTTTCTTTCTTTTTTCTATCCTTATTCATCGGGGCCTTCTTCCGCCTCTCGGGCGCGCATACGGCGCTTTTCCATCCGCCGGCATATCGTGATACTAGCCTGGTACAGCAGGACGATGGGTACGGCCAGAACGATCTGCGAGACCACATCGGGCGGGGTGAGCACCGCCGCGACGATCAGGATGAGCACCAGCGCATGGCGATAGTACTTCAACAGGAACTGCGAGGTGATCAGCCCCATGCGCGAGAGCACGTACACAGCCATCGGCAACTGGAACATGATCCCCGTAGCCAGGGTGATGTTCACCACATTGGATATGTAGGACGAAAGTTCGATGTTGTTGACAATGGCATTTTCGGTACCCAGCCGATAACCGGTAAAGAAATTGATGGACATGGGCAGGATGACGAAATACCCGAAGGCCAGCCCGAGGAAGAACAGGGACGACACGTAGAAGACCACTCCCCGGGCGGAGCGTTTTTCCCGGTCGGTCAGTGCCGGGGCGACAAAGCGCCACACCTCCCACACGATAAAGGGAAACGCCACGATGATGCCCGTCACGAACGATACCCACAGGTGCGAATTGAACTGCCCGGTGAGCTCGCGGTTCTGCACATTGAACTCCACCGGATGCATGCACAGGTCGGCCGAGGTACCCAGCCAGGCATTGAGCGTATCCGAGAGCCAGCAAAAGAAACGGTAGGTCGGAAAATCGGCATGGCGCGGACCGAAGATCACCCGGTCGTAAATCAGATGATCGCAGAAAAAGGCTACCACGGCCGCTATCAGCACGTAGAGCGCCATCCGGAACAAATGTTTGCGCAGGATGAACAGATGCCCCAGGAAGGTCGTCTGCTCGGCAGCATTTTCCGTTGTATTCTCTTCGCTCATCGGCCACGATATGCTTTCTTCGTTTTCCGGTCGGTCGTCCTCCCGGGTATTAATTCCGTTTTTCCTTCTCTTGCCCCTTTTTGCCTCTTTTGCGTTACTCCTCCCGCATTTCCCCTCCGTTCTTCGTGTCTTTTTCGCTGCTCCCCCGCCGTTTTTCATCCATCCTCCGCATCTTTTCCACCCTTTTCCGTTTTCCGTCGGGTCGGAAGCATCGCACCCCTCCGGATTTCCACCGCCGCCGGAGATTTACGTCCGAACGGTTACACGATCCCCTCGCGCACCAGATCGTGCAGGTGGATCACCCCCACGTAGTTCCCTTGGGCATCGGTAACCAACAGGTTGTTGATCTCGTATTTCTGAAGCATTTCCAGCGCGTCGAAGGCCAGCACATCGTCGGAGATCGTCTTGGGATCGCGGGTCATGATGTCTGCGGCCGTGAGCGAGAAGATGCTGCCGTCGTCGTAGCGCGCCAAGGTGCGACGCAGATCGCCATCGGTTACCACCCCCACGATGCGTCCCTGCGGATCGGTTACCGCCGTTACTCCCAGGTATTTGGACGAGATCTCGTCGATCACCTGCTTGATGGGCGTTTGCGGAGCCACCGCCGGACGCTCGTTCTGGGCGATCACATCCCGCACCCGCATGTAGAGGCGTTTTCCGAGTGCCCCTCCGGGATGGAAGCGGGCAAAATCCTCGCGACCGAAGCCCCGGAGCACCTCCAGTGCCACAGCCAGCGCATCGCCCAGCACCATCTGCACCGTGGTGGATGTCGTCGGAGCCAGGTTGTTGGGACACACTTCACGCTCCACATAGGCATCGAGCACGCAGTCCGCTCCGCGTGCCATGTACGAATCGGTATTGGCCGTGATGGCGATGATCCGGTTGCCCAACCCGCGCAGCACGGGCACCAGGGCTTTTATCTCGGGGGTGTTGCCGCTTTTGGAGAGCATGATCACCACGTCGCCCGGCATGACGGCCCCCAGGTCGCCGTGCATGGCATCCGCCGTGTGCATGAACACCGAGGGGGTGCCGGTAGAATTGAACGTGGCGACGATCTTTTGTCCGACCAGCGCGCTCTTGCCGATGCCGGTTACCACTACCCGCGAGGGGCATTCGAAGATCATCCGCACAGCTTTTTCAAAGTTCCCGTCCAGTCTTTCGGCCAGATATTCCACTCCTTTTGCTTCCTCAAGAACAACATTTTTAGCCAGTTGCAAAATATTTTGTCCTTTTTCTCCCCTATTTTCCATGCGCACTATTGTTTTTTGGCGGGTATTTATTATCTTTATGATACAAAAATAGTGAAAGCCGAGCGCAGCGG
>DCEW01000062.1:555-2918 GCA_002314265.1 Flavobacteriales bacterium UBA1820 | reverse complement strand
TCCTGTTTTATCCAAAAACAGGGAAAGCCGAGCGCAGCGGCAAAACGAAAACGCAAGTTTTTGGATGAGACGCTGCCGAGGCGCATCCTGTTTGATTAAGAAACAAACATTTTCATCATAGCCGTCGTGAAAAATTTTAGCCTCGAATCGGAACTAAAAAAATACTTCGGTTTTGACACCTTCAAAGGTAAGCAGAAGCAGATTATCGAGAGCCTGATGGCCGGTAACAACACTTTTGTCATCATGCCTACCGGAGGAGGAAAATCCCTGACGTACCAACTGCCGGCTCTGCTGATGCCCGGCACGGCCATCGTCATCTCCCCGCTGATCGCCCTGATGAAAAACCAGGTGGATGCCATGCGGGGCATTTCCACCGAGGCGGCCGTAGCCCATGTGCTGAATTCCTCGCTCACCAAAGGCGAAGTCGAACAAGTCAAGGCCGACATCCGCGCCGGAATCACCAAACTGCTCTACGTAGCCCCCGAATCGCTCACCAAAGACGAATACACCGACTTCCTGCGCACGGTACCCATTTCCTTCTGCGCCATCGACGAGGCGCATTGCATCTCCGAGTGGGGACACGACTTCCGTCCCGAGTACCGCAACATCCGCTCCATCCTGGACAAGATCGCCCCGATGCCGGTGATTGCCCTCACGGCCACCGCTACGCCCAAAGTCCAGGAGGACATCCAGAAAAACCTCGGAATGACCGACGCCAAGGTCTTCAAGTCGTCCTTCAACCGCCCGAATCTCTTTTACGAAGTGCGTCCCAAGGTGGACGTGGAGAAAGAGATCATCCGCTTTATCAAAGCGCGCCCGCACCAGTCAGGCATCATCTACTGCCTCTCGCGCAAAAAGGTGGAGGAACTCTCCGAACTGCTGCGCGTAAACGGCATTTCCTCCGCCCCGTACCATGCCGGTCTGGACGCCAAAACCCGCGCCCGCAACCAGGATGCCTTCCTGATGGAGGAAGTGGACGTGATCGTAGCCACCATCGCTTTCGGCATGGGCATCGACAAACCGGACGTGCGCTTTGTCATCCATCACGACATTCCCAAGAGCCTGGAGAGCTACTACCAGGAAACCGGCCGTGCAGGCCGCGACGGCGGGGAGGGATACTGCCTGGCTTTTTACAGCTACAAGGACATCGAAAAGATGGAGAAGTTCCTGGTGGGCAAACCCCTCTCGGAACAGGAGATCGGCGCCGCCCTGCTTCAGGACGTGGTGGCCTACGCCGAAACATCCCTCTCGCGCCGCAAATACCTCCTGCACTACTTCGGCGAAGAGTTCGACGAAATAAACGGAGAAGGAGCCGGCATGGACGACAACAGCCGCCACCCCAAACCCAAGATCGAAGCCGGGGAACAGCTCCGCACCCTGATCCGCGTGGTGAAGGACACCTCGCAGACCTTCCGTCCCAAGGAGATCACCAATATCCTCGTGGGAAGGGTCAGTTCGGCCATCAAAGGCCTGAAGGTGGACAAGAAACCGTTTTTCGGTATCGGGAAAGACCGCGAAGACCGTTTTTGGATGGCTCTGTTGCGGCAAGGACTGGTAGGGGGTTACCTGCGCAAGGAGATCGAACAATACGGCGTGTTGAAAGTCACCCCCAAGGGCGAGGCTTTTCTCCGCTCAAGCGAAGGATTCCTGATGACCGAAGATCACAATTACGACGCATTGGAACAGGAATACACCGCCGTCAACCGCAAGAGCGGCGTTACGGACGAGGTCCTGCTCTCGGCCCTGCGGGATTTGCGCCGCAGCGAGGCCAAACGGCTGGGGATCCCACCCTTTGCCCTGTTCCAGGACGCTTCCCTCGAAGACATGGCCCTGCGCTACCCCATTACCCTCGAGGAGATGAAAACCATCTTCGGGGTCGGGGAAGGCAAAGCGCGCAAATACGGGCAGAAGTTCGCCGACTTCATCGCCAAATACGTCGAGCAGAACGACATCGTCCGCCCGGACGACCTGGTGGTCCGCTCGGTGGTAAACAAATCGGGACTGAAAGTGTACATCATCCAGAGTACCGACCGCAAGATTCCCCTGGAGGACATCGCCCGGGCCAAGGGTCTGGAAATGGACGAACTGATCTCCGAGATCGAAGCCATCGTCTACTCCGGCACGCGCATCAACATCGACTACCAGATCGACGAGATGCTCGACCCCGAACAACAGGAAGAGATCGAGGATTATTTCATGAATGCCGAAAAGGATGCCATCCGCGATGCAATGGCGGCCTTCGGCGGAGACTACGAAGAAGACGAACTGCGTCTGATGCGCATCAAGTTCATCAGCGAAGTGGCCAACTAACCCGGACTTTTGCCCAAACATTCCCTACCCATGAAAATATACACCAAAACCGG
>DCEW01000062.1:0-523 GCA_002314265.1 Flavobacteriales bacterium UBA1820 | reverse complement strand
GACGAACTGAACAGTTTCATCGGGCTGCTTTCCGACACCGACGGGGTGAGCGATCCCTTGAAAACGGAACTCAAGCACATCCAGAACACCTTGTTCAACTTGGGCAGCCAACTGGCCAGCCTGCCGGAGGACATCGAGAAATACCGCATCCCCGTCGTTACCCAGGCGGACATCGAGGCGCTGGAGACTTCCATCGACCGGATGCAGGAATCGCTCGTTCCCTTGAAAAAATTCATCCTGCCGGGAGGCCACCCGAGCGTATCCCTGGCGCACGTAGCCCGCAGCGTATGCCGCCGTGCCGAACGCCGCACCGTTACCCTCTGCCATGCGGGAAGCGAAGCGGGCTTGGATACCGCCTTGCGCTACCTCAACCGCCTGTCGGACTACCTGTTCGTGGCGGCTCGCTTCCTTGCCCACGAGCAGGGCATCCCCGAACGCTTCTGGGAATAACCCGGAGTTTCACCGAAGGCTTTCTTTTATCGGACGGGAAAACTCCCTTTAGTCGAAGCGGGCAAGCGAGAGC
>DCEW01000006.1 GCA_002314265.1 Flavobacteriales bacterium UBA1820 | reverse complement strand
CCGGCCTTTCGCTTGCCCGCATCGGCTGAAGAGAAGGGGGGTTATCGCGCCGGAGAAATCTCCGCATCTACAATCCCCTCTTTGGGAAATATCCGGGGCAGCAGCTGCCCGCTGAGCTGCAGCAGGGAAATCTCGCAGATCTTGATCGAATACTCCGCAATCGAGAGGCGTTCCTCGGCCTCCAGCAAGCTGTTTTGCGCCTCGCGCAGCTCGATGCCCGAGAGCTCGTGGAGCTTGTAGCGATCGATGGCGATCGAGTAGTAGTCCTGTGCCGCCACGACGTTTTGTTTTTCCAATTCCCAAAGATCGAGGTTGTTCTGGTACGCCATCCAAAGGTTGCTCATGTCGGATTGCAGAGCCAGACGGGTATCCTCTATCTGCAGTTGCTGGTTGTCGATGTCGATCAGCGCATTGCGCTGCTCGCGGCGCCGGTTCATCCCGTCGAAGAGGTTCAACCCCACCGTTACCCCGTAGTTGAGTCCCAGGCGCTGTCCCAGGTCGATCGTTCCCGAACCGTTCCAGGTGGCATTGTAGCCGTATCCGGCATTCAGCCGGACGTAAGGATAGTTGCGGCTGCGGGCTTTCTTGAGGTCCAGTTGCGAAATCTGCAGGTTTTTCTGCGCCATCAGTAGCGAAACGTTTGAGGAGAGCGTGCTGCTCCACAGGTCGGCCCGGTCCAGCGAGGGATCGGGGTAGATGGTCGAGTCGCGGATCGGAAGCGGGCTTTCGACATCCTCGACCGCCATCAGTTGGTTGAGCCGGATGTGCGAAGCGTGCAGCACCTCCAGTTGGTTGATCACCGTGGAGGAGTCGGCGTTGAAGTCCACCTGCGCCTGTTGTAGGTCCAGCCGCGACATCGACCCGATGTTGTATTCCGCCTCGACGATGCGCAGCCGCTCGCGCGAAAGGTCGAGCGTGGCACGCAGGTTGCGCAGGCGCGTTTTCTGCCGGAGCAGGTTGTAGTATTCGCTGGCTATCTCTGCCGCCAGGTCTTCGACCGCCAGACGGGTGTTCAGTTCGCCCATCATCCGGAGTTCTTTCAACCGGGCGTATTCCGCCTGGATGTTCAGCCCGTCGAATACCGTCCAGTTGAGGGTTACCCCCGCGTCGAGGCTTTGCGAGGAAACGCCGTTGGTCTTTTTGATCGCTCCGTCGGCAGCCATCCGGTTCCGGTTGTCATTGACATTGCCGGAGTATCCGCCGCTCAAGTCCAGGGTGGGCAGGTAGCCGGCGTTGCCTATCGTCGCGTTGTTTCGCGCCTTCTGCTCTTCGCCCCGGACGATGCGCACCGAGTAGTTGTTCTTCAGTCCGCGTTCGATGCAATCCTGCAGACCGACGGTTTGTGCCGCCGCCGGTGCCGCTGCTGCGCCGCAGAGCAGGACGATCAGCCATCGTTTTTTCATACCCGTTGAGTTTTTTATGCTTTAGCGGCTTGAGCCGAATAGTTTTTCAATCGTTTTTTCTTCCGGTCGGTCGAAATAAAGCTGTACATCGCCGGAACGATAAACAGTGTGAGCAAGGTCGAAACCAGCATACCGCCGATCACCGCCACACCCATCGCCACGCGTCCGTTGGCCCCTTCTCCCGAAGCCAAAGCCAAGGGAACCAAGCCCAAGATCGTCGAAGCACTGGTCATCAGGATCGGTCGCAGGCGTTGTACGGCGGCCACCCGGATGGCTTCGTCCATCGTCAGGCCGGCCTGTTGCCGCTGGTTGGCAAATTCCACGATCAGGATCCCGTTCTTGGCCACCAGACCGATGAGCATGATGATACCGATCTGGCTGAAGATGTTCATCGTAATGCCTGCGAAATACATGAATATCAAGGCTCCCGCGATGGCCAGCGGCACGGTGAACATCACCACCAGCGGGTCTTTGAAACTCTCGAACTGAGCGGCCAACACCAGGTAGATCATGATCAGAGCCAGTACCATGACAAACATCAGACTGGAGGAACTCTCCCGGTATTCCTTCGATTCGCCCGAGAGTGCCGTGCGGAACGTGTCGCCCAACGTTTCGGCCGCAATGCGGTCCATTTCGTCCAATCCGTCCCCGATCGTGTATCCCTTGGCCAGACCACTGGATACGGTTGCCGAAACGAACCGGTTGTAGCGGTAGAGTTGCGGCGGGGCAGTGGTTTCACGCAAGGTAACCAGGTTGTCCAGCTGAATCATCTGCCCGTTGTCGCTGCGCACGTAGATGGATTTCAGGTCCACCGGCGTGTTTCGCTGCTGGCGGTTGATCTCGCCCAGGATCTGGTACTGTTTCCCGCCCATGTAGTAGTAACCGATGCGTTGTCCGGAGAGGGCGTATTGCAGCGTCTGGGCGATGGTCTGGGTGGAAACCCCCAGCGAGGTAGCTTTGTCGCGGTTGATCTCGATGTGCACCTCGGGTTTGGTAAATTTCAAGTTGACATCGGCCATCTGGAATACCGGACTGGCATTGACCTTGTCCATGAACAGCGGCAGGTACTTTTGCAGGCTGTCCAGGCTGGTGGCCTGCAACACGTACTGGATGGGCATTCCTCCCCGCCGTCCGCCGAAGGTGGACTGCTGCTGAACGAAGGCCCGCGCTTTGGTCTCGCCCCGCACGGCCGCCGAAAGCTCGTCGGCGATTTCCATCTGGGAGCGTTCACGGTCGGCGATGTCGGGCAGGATGACGTTGATCGAACCGCTCGAACTCGAGGAACGTGCCATCAATGCCTCCCGCTCCGGAGCCAGCGAGTCCGCAATCTCGGCAATGTGGTCGGTGTAGTCCCGGATAAATTCGAACGTGCTGCCTTCCGGAGCTTTCGTATTGATCGAGATCATCGAACGGTCTTCCAGCGGAGCCAACTCCGAGGGGATCGCCATCCACAGTACGACGATCAATACCAACAGGACACCCACGATGGGCAGCGCCCACACCCTTCTGTGCAGGAAGGCATCCAGCCATCGGGCGTAGAGCTTGTTCATCCCGAGGAAGAAAGGCTCGGTCTTGCGGTAGAACCAATTCTTTTTCTCCTGTTTTTTCAGCAGTTTGGTAGCCAGCATCGGAGTAAAGGTCAGGGCGGCGAAGGCCGAAATAGCCACCGCACCGGCGATCACGATGCTGAATTCCTTGAACAAACGCCCGGTCATCCCCTCCATGAAGACGATGGGCAAAAAGACCGAGATCAGCGTAATGGTGGTCGAGATCACCGCAAAGAAAATCTCCCTCGAACCTTCGATCCCTGCCGTGCGCGGATCCATCCCTTGTTCGATCTTTACGTAGATGTTTTCCGTCATCACGATCGCATCGTCCACCACCAGTCCCACGGCCAGTACCACAGCCAGCATCGTGAGCACATTGACCGAGAATCCCGCCACATACATCACGAAGAAGGCACCTACCAGCGAGATGGGGATTACCACGCAGGGAATGAGCGTTACCCGCCAGTCGCGCAGGAACAGGAAGATGATCAGGATCACCAGGATCAGCGCCTCGTACAACGTGTCCTTCACCTCGTTGATCGACGCCCGGATAAACCGGGTATTGTCGTACATGATCTCCACCGTCACGTCGTCCGGGAGGTCTTTCTGGATTTCCTCCAGACGCCGGTAGGCTTCCTCGGCGATCTCGATGTGGTTGGCGCCCGGCTGGGGAACGATCACGTCGATGACCATCGGTTCGCCGTTCTTGCGCAGGATGCTCTTGAGGTCCTGCGGCGACACCTCGGCATAGCCGATGTCGCTGAAACGGACGATATTGCCATTTTCCTCCTTGATGATCAGATCGTTGAACTCCTGGGCGGTAGTCATCAGCCCCATCGTACGGATGGACAGATCTTTGGTGTCACCCTCGATGCTGCCCGAAGGCAGTTCCACGTTTTCCCGGTCCACCGCATTGCGCACATCGAGCGGAGTAACCCCGTACCCGGCCATCTTTACCGGATCGAGCCACAGGCGCATCGAATAGCGTTTTTCTCCCCAGATATCCACCGAGCTTACGTCCGGGATAGTCTGCAGGCGCTCCTTGACGGTCAGTTCCGCGATTTCCGACAGTTCCATCAGCGAGCGGTTGGCGCTGCGCACGGCGATCTGCATGATCGGGGTCGCATCGGCATCGGCTTTGGAGATCGTCGGCGGGTCGCAGTCGCGAGGCAGGTTGCGCTGGGCGCGAGAAACCTTGTCGCGCACGTCGTTGGCCGCCGTTTCCATATCGACCGACAGTTCGAATTCGACCGTGATACGGCTCTGTCCCTGGCTCGATGTACTGCTGAGCGAACGGATACCCGGGATACCGTTGATGTTCTGTTCCAGCGGCTCGGTGATCTGGTTCATGATCACTTCCGCGTTGGCTCCGGGATAGGAGGCGGTTACCGTAATGATCGGCTGGTCCACGCTCGGGTATTCCCGCACGCCCAGGAACGTGTATCCGATCACCCCGAACAGGATGATCACGAGCATCATCACGGTCGAGAGTACCGGACGCCGGATGCTGATTTCGGATATGTTGGCCATCAGTGGTTCCCTCCCGTTTTCAGGTTCTCGATCCGTACATTCATCCCGGTGCGCAACTGCATCACTCCGGTGGTGAGCAGGGTATCACCTTTTTCAAGCCCTTGGACCGCCTGCACCTTGTCTTCGGTACGCAGTCCCAGGACGATCTCCTGCGGTTGAGCCTTCCCGTTGCGGTACAGATAGACGATCTGGCGACCCATCTCGGGAACGACCGCCTCGCTCGGCACAGCGATCGCATTGCTTATTTCCTCGCGGACCACCTCCACCGAAACGAAACGTCCCGGCACGATCCGCTCGTCGGTATTGGGGTAGAGGGCGCGTACTTTCAAGGAACGCGTCTCGGCATCCACGACGCTCTCCACGGCAAATACGGTCGCGTTATAGTCTTTCATCAGCCCATCCTGTTCCATGCTGAAGACGATCTTCGAGCCTTTCCGCACCTGGGTGGCGTAGCTCTCGGGGATGGAAAATTCGATCTTGATGGGCACCACCTTCGTCAGCTTGGCGATCACGGTAGAGGGCGTCGCGTAGGCTCCCTCGCTGACCATTCGCAGGCCGATCACCCCGTCGAACGGAGCGCGGAGTTCCGTTTGGGCGATGTTGGCCTTGACCAGTTCGATGTCGGCCATCAGCTGTTCGTATTCGGTCTGCACCTGTTCGAAAGCCTCCTGGCTCACGGCATCCTTTTCGAGCAGCGTCCGCTGGCGGTACACCCGGTCGGTGGCCAGTTGCACCTGAGCCTGGAGTTTTTTCAACTGGGCTTGCAGAGGGGCATCGTTGATCTTGGCCAGCAGTTCGCCGGCTTTCACGTGCGACCCCTCCTGAAAGTAAATATCCACGATCTTGCCCGAGGATTCGAACGAAAGATCGACCTCCTCGTCGGGCATCGTGCTGCCCGTACGGATGATCTTGTCGGTCAGCGTGCAGTAGTCCAGCACCTCGGCTTCCACATTGAGGGCCTTGTCCGCCGAGGAGGATTTCGCCGGCCCTTGCGCCGTCTTGTCGATCGTGCCGGCCGATCTTTTCATTTTGGGATAGACGATCATCCCGATCACCAGCAAGGCAATGGCCGCCAGAACGGCCCATTTGGCTTTTTTTGTCATAGCTGTGCGTTTTCGTGAAACGAGGGGTTGCGAAAAAACAAAAAAACAAACCCGCGATCGCTCCTTTCGTGGCGGCCGCAGTTTTCCTTTTATAAGTAAAGACGGCTTTTACAGACAAAAGGTTTAATGAAAAAGGTGTAATTGTCGCGATATTTTTTCTGTTTTTCCAGTAGAAAAACAAATTTTCGAGGGAAAATCTTGAAAACAAAGCAAAAAGGAGTGTCGCCCCTCGGCAGCATGCCAGGAAAATTTTTGAAAGAGAAACGCAGCCGGAGGAACAGATCGTCCCCGGCGGCTAACCCAGCAGTTTTTTCCGCAGCGCAGGGAATCGGGCCAACAGCCGGGCAATGCGTGCCCGGTTTTCCGGACGGTACCAGAAGAAGAAAATGTTCTGGTCCTTTTTCTCTTCCGGTTTTTTGGCCGTGAAGACCGGTCGGAGCGTGTAAGGATGGTATCCGGAGTAGTAGATGTCGGTCGAGATGGTCATCGGGGTGGGGGTAAAGTCCTGCACCTGTTCCAGACGGAAGTCCATCGCCTGGGTCTCTACGGCCAGTGCCGCCATGTCCTCCACCGAACTGCCCGGATGGGAGGAAATGAAGTAAGGGACGATCTGCTGCCGTTTTCCGGCCCGGGCGTTCAGCCGGTCGAAGAGCTGCTTGAACAGGTGGAAATACCGAAACGAAGGCTTGCGCATCACCTCCAGCACGCGGTCGCTCACATGCTCCGGCGCCACCTTCAACCGTCCCGAGACATGGTAGCGCACCACCTGGTCCAGGTATTCCTCCATGTCCCGGGCATCGCCCCGGGTGTTGAACTCCTTGACCAGCAGATCGTACCGGATCCCCGACCCGATAAAGATGTGCTTGACGCCTTTGACCTCCCGTGCCCGCCGGTAGAGTTCGCGCAGCCGCGCATGCGAAGTATCCAGATTGGCACACACCGCCGGGCTGATGCACGAGGGACGGGTGCATTTCTCGCACAGGGAGCGGTCTCTTCCCGCCATCCCGTACATGTTGGCCGAGGGCCCGCCCAGGTCCGTGATCGTGCCCCGGAAATCCGGCATGGCCGCTACCCGTTCCACTTCGCGCAGCACCGAGGCTTCCGAACGGGGGGTAACGAACTTGCCTTGGTGCGCCGAGATGGTGCAGAAGGCACAGCCTCCGAAACACCCCCGGTGTATCGTGATCGAGTGGCGGATCATCCGGTAGGCCGGGATCTCTCCTTTCCCCGCATACCGGGGGTGGGGCAGGCGGGTGAAAGGCAGCTCGTACACGGCATCCAGTTCCGCCGTGCTCATGGGCGGGTAGGGAGGATTGACCACGACGGTCTGCTCCCCGGTGCGTTGGGCGAGCCGGGCGGCATGCAGACGGTTGGACTGTACCTCGATGATTCGGGAAGCCTGGGCAAAGGCCCGTTTGTCCTCCCGGCAGGTTTCGTAGCTGGGCAGTTCCAGGTCTTCCCAGTGTTTGTTTTTCGGCAGGGCGGCGTCGCTTTGCCACAGGAAGGCCGTCTGGGGGATGGTCTTGAGCGAGGTGAAGGGAACCCCCCGCCCCAGCAGCGACAGGATGTCCCGGAAAGGCTTCTCGCCCATGCCGTACACCAGCAGGTCGGCGCCGCTTTGGGTCAGGATGCTCGGCAGGAGCTTGTCCTGCCAATAGTCGTAGTGTGCCAGCCGGCGCATCGAAGCCTCGATCCCTCCGATGACCACCGGAACGTCCGGATACAGCCGCTTGAGGGTTTGCGTGTACACCGAGGTCGCATAGTCGGGACGGGCGCCGGATTTTCCCCCCGGGGTGAACGCATCGTCCGAGCGGCGTCGTCGCGCCGCCGTGTAGTGATTGACCATCGGGTCCATGTTGCCCCCCGATACCCCGAAGAACAAGCGGGGACGCCCCAGCCGGCACAGCTCGTGCGCATCGCCCCGCCAGTCGGGCTGGGGGATGATGCCCACGCGGAAACCTTCCGCCTGGATCACCCTTCCGATGACGGAGGCGGCAAACGAGGGATGGTCCACGTACGCATCGCCCGAGACGAGGATCACGTCCAGGCAGTCCCAGCCCAGCCGGTCCATCTCCTTTCGGGAGGTCGGCAGGAAGAGTCGCGTATCGGGTTGCGGGCGAGGGTCCATCTCGGGTTTATTTCTGTGCGCGGAAAGTTTCGAGGGCCTCGTTGAGCCAGGCCAGGTAGGCCTCCACATCGGTGTCGTAAGCCCGGGTAGGCGCGATCACCCGGTCGTCCGGGTCGGTGATCACGTAGTACGGCTGGGAATTGCTCCCGAAACGGCGGATCTGGTAGTCCGTCCATTTTTGCCCCACGGTGCGGATGGATTTCCCTTCGGGGGTGGTGTATTGCTCGCTCTCGGGGAGTTTTTCCCGGAAATCGACGTAGAGTTCCACCACGACAAATTCATTGGAGAGCAGTTCCTTCACGCGCGCATCGGACCAGACGTCGGCTTCCATCTTGCGGCAGTTCACACACGCTTTCCCCGTAAAATCCAACAGGATCGGGCGGTTCATCGCCTTGGCAAAGGTCGTGGCCTGTTTCAGGTCGGTGAACACCGGAATGCCTTGCGGGCCGGTTTCCCGGTAGGGAAGTCCTATCGGTTCACGCCGCACGGACATCGGCTCTATCTGAAGGATTTCGAGCGTCTCCTTGCTTCCGCCCGCCGAAGCCGCCTCGGAATAGGTCGTCGGAGGGGCAAAGGCCGAGATGATCTTCACCGGAGCGCCCCAGATGCCCGGCACCAGGTACAGGGCGAAGGACAGGGTGATCAGCGCCAGGAACAGGCGCGTTACCGAGATGCTTTCCAACGGGCTATCGTGCGGCAAGCGGATTTTTCCCAGCAGGTAAAAGCCCATCATCGCAAAGATCACCACCCAGAGAGCGATGAACACCTCGCGTTCCAGCAAGTGCCAGTCCAGCACCATGTCCGCATTGGAGAGAAATTTGAGGGCGAAAGCCAGTTCGATAAAGCCCAGCACCACTTTGACCGAGTTGAGCCAACCGCCGGATTTGGGCAGCCCCGAAAGCCAACCCGGGAACAGGGCAAAGAGTGTAAACGGCAAGGCCAGAGCGATGGCAAACCCCGCCATGCCCACCACCGGTCCCCAGAAGTTGCCTTTGACGGCGGCTTCCACCAGGATCGTCCCTACGAAGGGACCTGTGCACGAAAACGACACCAAAGCCAAGGTAAAGGCCATGAAGAAGATCCCTACCAGCCCGGCCCGGTCGGACTTGCGGTCCATCTTGTTCACCCACGAGGAAGGAAGGGTCAGTTCGAACGCCCCGAAGAACGAAGCCGCGAAGACCACCAACAGCACGAAGAAGAAAATGTTGAACCACGGGTCGGTCGACATCGCATTGAGCGCGTCTGCCCCGAAGAGGGCCGAAACCCCTACCCCCAGGATCAGGTAAATCGCTATGATGGACAGTCCGTAAAGTATCGCATCGCGGATGCCCTTCTTCCGGTCGGAATACCGTTTCATGAAGAAGCTGACCGTCATCGGGATCATCGGAAAGACACAAGGGGTAACCAGCGCCAGCAGCCCTGCGACAAAGGCAAAGAGGAACGTCCCGAGCAGTCCCGAGGAAGTCCCCTCCGGTCGGCCGTTTGCCTCTTGGGCGGTATTGAGTGCTCCAGTTTCCTCGACCTGCGTCCCCGAATCCTCCCCGAGCGAATCCGCCACCCGGATCTCCGTCGGGCCGTCTTGTCCGCCGATCACTGTCTCTGCCGCTGAGGCGGCGGCGGAGGCCTGATCCGAAGTTTGGGATCCGTCAGAGGACTTCTTGGCCGGGGTGAGCGGCGTCATGGGCACCTGCTGGGCGGCGGGAGCTTTTTGCGCGGGGGAGAACTGCTCACCGCCCGGCAGCCGGAACGTCAGCATCCGGGTCTCCGGCGGCAGGCACTGCTGGTCGTTGCAAGCCATGTAGGTAACTTCGGCCTGGATTTGTGCCAACGGCTCGCCCGTGATCTCGATCTGCTGCGAGAAAACCGGCTGGCCGTCGTGCCAGAGGATGTCCATGCGGAAATTTTCATCGTAGGATTTCAGGGGTGTCGGTTCCTGCATTTTCCCTTGGAGGGAGTACCCCTGTTGCGAGAAAACGAATTCCGTCGGGATGGGCCCTTCCGCCGGCAGGGTCAAGGCGTAGATGTGCCACGAAGGCAGCATGTCCGCCCGGGCATCGAGCCGATAGACGCCGTCCGAGACCTTTTCGGCCGAAGTGTTCCAGGAAACAGGATCCAGTATTTGTGCCCGAACGCCCAAGGTCGATAGCGTCAGAGCGAGGAATACGAGCCATTTTTTCATCTTCGTTCAGTCAGTCTGTTTTATGTTTTTTTCTTCTTTTTTTGTTCACACCCTGTCGGGCCGTTTCGTTTGCGGCCTTGCGGCCGCAGCGCCGCTTGCGCGGCGCATGCCTGGGGGCATCACTCGCCCTCCCCATCAGCCCAAAGGCTCCCAGCGTACCGTCAGCACCCGACGAGTATCGTCGCTCACGCGGAAAGCCTCGCTGGAGCGCAAGCCCACCGCCCAAGCCACCTGCCCATCGGCCGAACACAGCAGCCAGGCATCCCGCTTGTCGAACAAGGACAGCTTGCAGTCCTTGAACAGCTTGGACACCTTTTTCTTCCGCCCGCCCATTCCCAAAGGCAGTATCGTATCGCCCGGCCGGGGACGTCGTAGCCGCAACGGGAACGCCAAGCGGTCCGCATCGAAACACGCCGTCAAAGTTCCCCGGTCGAATGTCTCGCCCGCAGTCCGCTCCGACCACTCCAGGTGCAGTCGCAAAGGGAAGTCCACCCGTTGCACCCCCGCTTCGATGTCGAATACCTCGTCTTCCAGCTCGGAAGCACCCGTTCTTTCGATGAGCAGAAAATCCCGATCGCGCAGCAAACGGAAGTCCACCCCCGCAAATACCGCCCCGCTGTGTCCCCGTACGACGCTGCGCATCACATCGCCCGTGCGCGACTCCAGCCCGTAGCCTTTGAGGATCTCGTAAAGCGCCGCTCCCGCCTCGCGCCCCAGCGACCGCAGCGCCGGAATGCTTATCCGATCCCGCGACCCGCGCCGGGAAACCATCAAGGCCGTTTTTTCCTGCACCAGATGCGCGTAAAGCCCCGCCGCTTGCTGCAGGTAAGCCGTGTTCTCTCCCACCGAATGCACCAGGGAAGGGTTGATGCGCTTCAGGTGAGGGATCACCTCGATCCGCAGCAGATTTCGCACGTAGTCGGTCGAAGCATTGGTCGAGTCCTCCACCCACTCCCAGCCGTTCTGCCGGGCAAACCGTTCGATCTCCTCGCGCGAGAAAGGCAGCATCGGCCGCAGGATCATCCCGTGGCGGGGACGCATCCCAGCCAGTCCCTCCCACGAGGAGCCCCGTGTAAAGTTGAGCAACACCGTCTCCACCTGGTCGTCGCCATGATGGGCCGTGATCACTCCCGCCAGACGGAATTCCCGCACCAGGCGGGCAAACCACCCGTAGCGCAAATCCCGCGCCGCCATCTCGACCGAGCACTTTTCCCGCAGGGCGTATTCCCGGGTATCGAAGGACTCCCGAAGCAGTTCCACCCCCCACCGTTCGGCCTGCCGCACCGCAAAGCGCTCATCCCGCAAGGATTCCTCCCCCCGCAGGTGAAAGTTGCAATGCGCCGCCACGAAGGGCACTTTTGTCTTTTTGAGCAAGTATCCCAGTACGGTCGAGTCCACCCCGCCGCTGAAAGCCAAAAGAAAACGCCCCCCGGAGAAAAATTCCGGAAACTCTACTCTCACGTGTTCCAAAAACCGTCTGTCCAAGCTGTTTTCCATCCGTTGGCTCTTATGGATGCAAAGATACGAAAAGCCGCCGTTTCCGACGGCTTGACACCTCGCCCCCTCTTATCTTGAACTACCGCAGGTCAATGCGCCTCGAGCCAGTTGGCTCCCGTACCCACTTCGACCACCAGCGGCACCCTTCCTTGCCAGGCAGCCTCCATCTTTTCTTTTACCAGCGCACCTACCTCCTCCAGTTCGGCCACAGGGACATCCAGTACCAACTCGTCGTGTACTTGCAGGAGCATCTTTGCCGCGTAGCCCCCGGAGTTGAGGGCCGCGAATACGTCGATCATCGCGCGTTTGACGATGTCGGCCGCCGAACCCTGGATCGGGGCGTTGATCGCGTTGCGTTCGGCCGCCGCGCGGACATTGGCATTGCGGGAGAGAATGTCCGGCAAGTAACGCCGACGGCCCAGAATGGTCTCCACGTAGCCATGCGTGCGGGCGAACTCCTTGACCGATTCGATGTAGTCCCGCAGTTTGGGATACGTCCGGTAGTACGAATCGATCACTGCCGCTGCCTCGGCCCGCGAGAGGGACGTCTGGCGGGAAAGACCATGCGGGGACACCCCGTAGATAATGCCGAAATTCACGCTTTTGGCGTGGCTGCGCTGCTCCCGGGTCACCTCCTCCAACGGCACGCCGAATACCCGCGAAGCGGTCGAACGGTGGATGTCCTGTCCTTGGGCGAAGGCCTCGATCATCGCATCTTCCCCCGCCAGGGAAGCAATGATGCGCAACTCGATCTGCGAATAGTCCGCCGAAAGGATCCGATAGTCGTCCGACGAAGCAACGAAAGCCCGCCGAATCATCTGCCCCCGGGGGGTGCGCACCGGGATGTTCTGCAGGTTGGGATTGGACGAGGACAGACGTCCGGTAGCTGTAAGGGTCTGGTTGAACGAAGTATGGATGCGCCCCGAGTGGGGGTTGATCTCCTGGGGCAGCGCTTCGATGTAGGTGGAGAGCAGTTTCCCGATGGAACGATATTCCAGGATGTCCGCCACGATGGGATGTTCGGGCGCCAGGTCGGAAAGCACCTCCTCCGAAGTGGACCATTGTCCCGTTTTGGTCTTTTTCGGCTTGTCGACCAGCGCAAGGCGGCCGAAGAGCACCTCGCCCAGTTGTTTGGGCGAGTTGAGGTTGAACCGCTCGCCCGCCTGTTCGAAGATCCGAGCCTCCACCTCTGCGAGTTCCGTTTGGAATTCCTGCCGCAGCCGCGCCAGTTCGGCCGTGTCGATGCGCACCCCGGTTCGTTCCATGTCGGCCAGCACAGGGATCAGCGGCGTCTCCAGATGACAGAACAGTTCCCGTGCTCCTTTTTCGTCCAGCATCGGATCGAGTACCTGACGCAGTTGCCCGGTGATGTCCGCATCTTCGCACGCGTATTCCTTAAGTCGCTCCGGGTCGACCAACCGGATATCTTTCTCGCGCCCCATCATTTCCGTGTAGCTCATCGGACGGTAGTGGAGGTATTGCTCGGAAAGGATGTCCATCCCGTGGCGGGATTCGGGGTTGATCAGGTAATGCGCCACCATCGTGTCGAACAGTGTCCCCAGTACCCGGATACCGTACCCGGCCAGCACCTCGATGTCAAATTTGAGGTTTTGTCCGCTCTTCCCGATCGAGGGGTCTTCGAACACCTCCCGAAAGCGTTCCAAGGTCTCTTTCGTCCGCTGCGGCTCGCCGTCCAGACGCACCCAGTAGGCCTCCCCCTTTTCCAGCGAAAAGGACATCCCGACGATCCGGGTGTCGAAAGCCTTGAGCGAAGTGGTTTCCGTATCGAAAGTAAACTCTTTCGCCTTCTTGAGCCGTCCGATCAGCGCCTCGAGTTCGGCCGGTTCGCGGACCTCCACGTATCGGTGCGGCGTCTCGACCAGCCCGGGAAGAGTAGCGAACAAGTCCCCGGCGGCCCCTTGCGGATCGGCGAACATGTCGAGCTGTCCGGCCGGCGAAGTCCCCGGGTCGGACGGGGAGTTTTCCTTCGCTGCCGATGAGGTCTGGGGGGCTTCTTCGGGGGCATTCCCGCCGAAATCCCGATAGACGGCCTCCATCATCCGCCGGAGTTCCAAGCGCTGGAAGATCTTCCGTACGGCTGGCAGATCGGGACGGTCCAGATGGAAGGCCTTGGGGTCGAAAGCGACCGGAACGTCCGTTTCGATGGTAGCCAACCGTTTGGACAACAGGCCGAGTTCCTTGTTTTCCTCGATCTTTTTGCCCAAGGCTCCGCCTATCTCTCCCGCGTGCGCCAGCAGGTTTTCCATCGTGCCGTACTCGGCGAGAAATTTCTTGGCCGTTTTTTCTCCTACTCCCGGCAGCCCGGGGATGTTGTCCGACGCATCGCCCATCATGCCCAGGTAATCCCGCACCTGCAAAGGATCTTGCACCCCGAAACGCTCCTGCACCCGGGGAATGTCCCATATCTCGATGCCGTTGCCCATCCGCGCCGGACGGTACATGAAGGTTCGGGAGGTAACCAGCTGGGCATAGTCCTTGTCGGGGGTAACCATGTAGGTGGTAAAACCCTGTTGTTCGGCTTTTCGGGCCAGGGTGCCGATCACGTCGTCCGCTTCGAAGCCTTCGCAGGCGAGCTGGGGGATGTGGAAAGCCTCCAGGATGTCCTTGATCACCGGCACGGCAAACTGTATCGCTTCGGGCGTCGCCTCCCGTTGGGCCTTGTAGGCTTCGAACAGCTCGTGGCGGAAGGTGGGTTTGGCGGTGTCGAATACGGCCGCGATATGGCTGGGACGCTCCTTGCGCAACAGGTCGAGCAGGGTATTGACAAACCCCATCACGGCCGAGGTGTCTTCGCCGTGGCTGTTGGGACGCACGGTTTTCATGAAGGCGAAGTATCCCCGGTAGATCAGTGCGTAGGAGTCGAGCAGGAAAAGTCGTTTGTCTTCTTCGGTTTCCATAAGTAAAATGTGGTCTTTATGGGTAGGAGCGGCACATCCGGCCTTGTCGCGGGGCGAAAACTTCGTTTTC
>DCEW01000066.1 GCA_002314265.1 Flavobacteriales bacterium UBA1820 | reverse complement strand
CCCTTTCGCTTGCCCGCCCTATGTTAGAGGGCAGACCGCTAATTTTCCGTCGGGGTCGTCTCCGGATCCTGGTCCGGAAAAGACGGTTGGTCCAGGGAGTCCGGTTGGATATCCTTCAAGCGGATCTGCGGACTGGTGCGTCCCTGGTATTCATTTTCTTCGATGCAGAAGACCGCCTTGAATCGCTTTCCATCGCTGACCAAGTCTTTCTTCTCGCCCAGGTTGAACCCGATGGCGTCGTACGTGCGGCCGCCCGGTTCGCCGTCGGCTTCCATCAAAGTGAGTTTGAGGTGTTGCCCGCCTTTTCCCACCGCTTTTCCCCAGCCGTTGTCTTTCAAGCCCCGAGCCATGAAGATGGGGGAATTGTTTCCCGGGCCGAACGGGGCAAATTTTTTGAGCGTGCGCAAAAAGTGCGACGTGATCTCCGAAAGGCGGATCTCGGTATCGACTTCGATCACCGGGGTGCGCATTTCCGGCAGGATCGCTTCCCGGGCAATGTCGTTGATGCGCTTTTTGAACGCTTCGAAGTTTTCTTCCTTCAGGGTCAGTCCGGCGGCGTATTTGTGTCCCCCGAATTGTTCGATGATGTCCTGACAGCGTTCGATGGCGTTGTAGATGTCGAAATCGTGCATCGAGCGGGCCGAGGCGGAGATTTGTCCTTCCCCCGTCTTGGTAAAGACCATTGCCGGCCGGTAGAAATGTTCCACCAGGCGGGAGGCGACGATCCCGATCACCCCTTTGTGCCACGAGGGATTGTACACGATGATGCAAAAATCGTCGTCCAGTTTTTTGCCTTCCAGCATTCGCAGGGCTTCTTCGGTCGTAGCCGCGTCGAGTTCCTTGCGTTCGGCGTTGAGCGTATCGATCTCGATGGCGATCTCCTTGGCCACTACGTCGTTGCGGGCTGTGAGCAATTCTACCGCGTGGATGCCCCGGTTGATGCGGCCGGCGGCGTTGATACGCGGGGCGATGACAAAGATCACGTCCGAGATGTTGAATACCCGCTTTTTGGAGAAAATGTTGAATGCCTTGATGCCCGGACAAGGATTGGAATTCAGTTTTTTGAGCCCGAAGTAAGCTAGGATGCGGTTTTCATCGACGATGGGGACGATGTCTGCGCCGATGCTCACCGCCACCAAGTCCAGGTACGAGTTGATCACCGCCTTGTCGTTCCAGCCCTTGCTCTTGCACACTGCCTGGATCAGTTTTACCCCCACGCCGCATCCGCTGAGTTCCTTGAACGGGTAGGGGCAGTCCGGGCGCTTGGGGTCGAGGACCGCTGTGGCAGCCGGCAGGGTGTCCGAAGGGCGGTGGTGGTCGCAGATGATGATGTCGATCCCCTTCTCACGGGCGTATTCGATCTCCTTGTCCGCTTTGATGCCGCAGTCCAGGGCGATGATCAGCCGGCAGTCGTTTTCCCGGGCATAGTCGATGCCTTGGAAAGAGACGCCGTACCCTTCGTTGTTACGGTCGGGGATGTACGTGCGTACCTTGGGATAGAAACGTTTGAAGAAAGAATAGACCATCGACACGGCCGTTGTGCCGTCCACGTCGTAGTCTCCGTATACGAGGATTCCCTCGCGATTGTCCAGCGCATGCTGGATGCGCGAGACCGCCTTGTCCATGTCCTTCATCAGGAATGGATCGTGCAAATCGTTCAGATCCGGATGGAAAAAATTCTTGGCCTGTTCATAGGTCTCGATTCCTCTTTGCACCAGCAGCCTCGCCAAAACCCTCTCCACCTTCAGACTCGCAGCCAGGGCTGCCGTTTGTTCGTCCGATGGTTGAGGTTTCAGACGCCACCTTTTGTCCATTTTTTTTATTTATTTTTTTTCTTTTTTCCTCTTTCGAAAGGTCGGCGCCCCGAACCACCAGTACGAATTCGCCTTTGGGCCCTCGCTGGGAGAAATGCGCCAGTGCCTGCTCCAGAGTCCCCCGGAAGTGTTCCTCGTGCAGTTTGCTGATCTCGCGGCTCACGCACACTTCCCGCTGTGGGCCGAATGCTCCGGCGAGGTCTTCCAAGGTGCGCAGCAATTTGTGGGGAGCCTCGTAGAACACCATCGTGCGCACCTCGTCCTTGAGCTCTTCCAAGCGGGTGGCGCGGCCTTTTTTTACCGGCAAGAATCCCTCGAACACAAAGCGTTCGCAGGGAAGTCCGCTGGCTACCAGTGCCGGGACGAAAGCCGTAGGACCGGGCAGACACTCGACTTCCACTCCTTGACGGATGGCTTGTCGGGCGATGAGAAATCCCGGGTCGGAAATACCCGGGGTGCCGGCGTCGGTGATCAGCGCGATGTTTTGTCCCGCTTGAATCCTTTCGACGAAGGCCTCTGCCGTGCGGTGTTCGTTGAACATGTGGTGGGACTGCATGGGCGTATCGATGCCGAAATGGTGCATCAGTTTGCCCGAAGTCCGGGTGTCCTCGGCCAAAACAAGATCGGCCTCCCGCAGGGTTTCTACCGCGCGGGGGGACATATCGCCCATGTTGCCCACCGGAGTGGGGACCAGATACAGTTTGGCCATCTTGTTTCGCCTGATTTGACATCTTCGGCTTGCCGAAACTCCCTTTTCCTCTGTTTTGCAGGCGGGGAGAAAGTCGGTGTATTTCGCACAGCATGTGCGCGCCGGGTTAATACACAAAGGTACGGTTATTCTTTCGATAACCGTACCTTTTTTTTGTCTTTTTCGTGTCTTGTTGTTCAGGAAAGAGCCTGAAGGGCTTGTCGGATCGTCTCGATCTTGGACAGCGCGTCGGCTTCCTTCTTGCGTTCCATTTCCACCACGGCAGCCGGGGCGGAGTGGACGAAGCGTTCGTTGGACAATTTTTTACGGACACTCGCCAGGAAACCTTCGGTGTACTGAAGTTCCTTTTCCAGTTTTTCCCGTTCCGCTTCCCGGTCGATACGATCGCCCAGCGGGATGAAGTATTCCTGGGTGCGTACCAGGAACGAAACGGCTCCGGCGGGCTTTTCCTCCGCGTGGTCGATCGCGGTCACTCCGGCCAGTTTTTCGACCAGGGTGTCGATGATCAGCGGGCTTTTATCCTGCGTGAGCACCTGCAGCGGGTCTTTGGGCGAGATGCCTTTTTCCTGGCGTACGGCGCGTACCGAGGCGATCAGTTCGGCGGTATAGTCGAAACGGTCGAGTACATCCCGATCTACCGGCCCGGCCACGGGCCAGGGGGCGACGATCAGTGCCTGTTCTTTCGTGCGGGGGGTGATGGCCTGCCACAACTCTTCCGAGATGAAAGGCATGATGGGGTGGATCAGCTTGAGCAAGGCCTCGAAGTGGGCGATCACCCGGCGATAGGTGGCGGCTGCCACGGGCTGGCCGTAAGGCGGTTTGACGGCTTCGAGATACCACGAGCAGAAATCGTCCCAAATGAGTTTGTAGGTAGCCATCAGCGCTTCCGAGAGGCGGAATTCGTCGTACAGAGCGTCGATCTCGGCTACGGCGGCGTTCAGGCGGTTTTCAAACCATAGTTCGGCAGCTTGCGCAGCCGGGGTTTCGGCAGCCGTTTCGTCCTGCTGCCATCCCTGTACCAGACGGAACGCGTTCCAGATCTTGTTGCAGAACCCGGCTCCCTGTTTGCACAGATCGGTGTCGAACGGGAAATCGTTGCCCGCCGGTGCGGTGAGCAGCATCCCGAGCCGGACGGAATCCGCTCCGTATTGCTTCATCAGTTCGATGGGGTCGGGCGAGTTGCCCAGCGATTTGGACATCTTGCGGCCCAGCTTGTCGCGCACCGTGCCGGTAAAGTACACGTGGCGGAAAGGTTTTTCGCCCCGGTACTCATATCCGGCCATGATCATGCGTGCCACCCAGAAGAAAATGATGTCCGGGGCGGTAACCAGGTCGTTGGTCGGGTAGTAGTACTGGATCTCGGGATTGTCCGGACGCAGGACGCCGTCGAAGACGGACATCGGCCACAGCCACGAGGAAAACCACGTGTCGAGCGCATCGGGGTCCTGGGTCAGGTCTGCGGCTTGCAGGGCGGGGTTGCCGGTCTTTTGGCGGGCTTTCTCCACAGCCTGGTCGAGGGTTTCGGCCACTACGAAGTCATTGGCTCCCGTTCCGTAATAATAGGCCGGGATACGATGTCCCCACCACAGTTGGCGCGAGATGCTCCAGTCGTGGACGTTTTCCATCCAGTAGCGGTAGGTGTTCTTGAACTTTTCGGGGACGAAGCGGATCTGGTCGCTCATGACGGCTTCCAGGGCTGGTTTGGCCAAATGCTCCATCTTGAGGAACCATTGCAGCGAGACTTTCGGCTCAATCACCGCTTTGGTGCGTTCGGAGGTGCCCACCTTGTTGGTGTAGGCTTCCACTTTTTCCAACAGATCTTTTTCGGCCAGTTCCTTTTCGATGGCCTTGCGCACTGCGAAACGGTCCATGCCCTGGTAGTGCAGCCCGTATTGGTTGAGGGTGGCGTCGTCGTTGAAGATGTCGATGACCTCCAGTCCGTATTTGTCGCCCAGCATCTTGTCGTTGACGTCGTGTGCCGGGGTTACCTTCAGGCAGCCGGTACCGAATTCGATGTCCACGTATTCGTCTTCGATCACCGGGATGCTGCGTCCGGCGATGGGCACGATGACGCGTTTGCCGTGAAGGTGCCGGTAGCGCGGGTCGTTCGGGTTGATGCACATGGCCGTATCGCCGAAGATGGTTTCGGGACGGGTGGTGGCCACTACGACATAGTCATCGGTACCTTCCACGTAGTAACGCAGGTAGTACAGTTTGCCTTGTTGTTCGACATAGACCACTTCTTCGTCCGAGACGGTGGTGAGGGCTTCCGGGTCCCAGTTGACCATGCGGTATCCGCGGTAGATGAGCCCCTTGTCGTACAGGTCGACGAATACGTGCGTAACGGCGCGGGACAAGTCCTCGTCCATGGTGAACTTGGTGCGGTCCCAGTCGCAGGAGGCGCCCAGTTTCTTGAGCTGTTGGAGGATGATACCCCCGTGCTCGCGGGTCCAATTCCAGGCGTGTTCCAGGAATTGTTCGCGCGTGAGGTCGGTTTTCTTGATCCCCTGTTCCTTCAGGCGGGCCACCACTTTGGCTTCCGTAGCGATCGAGGCGTGGTCCATGCCCGGTACCCAGCAGGCGTTGTAGCCTTTCATTCGGGCGCGGCGCACCAGAAGGTCCTGGATGGTGTTGTTCATCATGTGGCCCATGTGAAGCACCCCGGTGACGTTCGGCGGGGGAATGACGATGGTGTAGGGTTTACGCGAAGGGTCGACTTCCGAGTGGAAGTAACCGCCTTGCATCCAGTAATCGTACCATTTGTCCTCCAGGTCTTTCGGGTCGTACTTCGAAGGTATGTCCATGTCTTTTCAGGTCTTTTTGCGTTATGTCGGTGTGAAAATTAATCTTTCGGCTCGAAGATGCAAATTTAATCACTTTTGCGTAACTTCGCGCACACATAATGGCATGAAAACGCCCTGCGGAGGAAAAAAACACATTTCCCGGCGCGGGGTCTCGGCCGCTCTCTTATGGTCAGAAAGAAAAAGAAAACGACATCCGATACGAAAAAATCCTCACGCGTGCGGTCTTCGCGCCCGCAGGACGCGAAGACCGCACGTGTAATTGCCGCCGTGGTCGTTGCCCTCGTGCTGGTGATGATCGCCCTGGCGTGCGCTTCCTATCTGTTTACCGGCGCGGGCGACCAGAGTGTCCAGGCCGGCGAACGCTATGCCAACCTGCTGGGCAAGGCCGGTTACTACATCAGTTATGCCCTGATGGACCGCATGGGCATCTCCACCTTTTTTATCCTTGCCGTAGGTTTTGCCATCGCCGCCGTAGTAGCCTTGGACAAACCTTTCTCGCACATCGCCCTGTTCTGTGCCAAGATGATCGGGTGGGGTCTTTGGTTGTCGGTGGTGCTGGCGTATTTCTCGGCCGATTACTCCGGAGCATGGGGATATCGTCTGAACGACCTGTTGCAGGGCTACATCGGCTGGGGACTTCCCATTCTGCTGGCACTGCTGCCCATCGTGTGGGCCATCCTGCACTATGGCATCACCCCAGAGAAACTCAACCAGGTACGGGAACAACGCCTGGCCGAGCAGCAGGCCCGCCGGGAGGAAGCCGCCCGTCTGCAGGAGGAAAAAGAAGCGCAGGACCGGCAGATCGCCCAGTTGGCGCAGCCTCAGGAGTCCACCTCTCCCGCTCAAGAGGAAGCTGAAACCTATGCGGTAGAAGAACAGCAGCAGGAAGACGAACCGGAGGAATCGGAAGAAGAGGAGCCGGAGGAAGTCTCCGACGAACCGCTTCCCTCGTCCCTCTTTCCGGAAGAGGAATATCCGGACGAGGAAGAAGCCCCCGAAGAGGAGCATTACGCCATCGAGGACCGCTGTTCCGACGCATCGTCGGAAGGTCTCCCCGGGGAAGGGGAAACCCTGCACGAACAGGAAGACGGTGTGGAATGCACCATGACGATAGCCTCCCAGGAGAGCGAACTGGACGACGATACGGCTCGCCGTGTGGTGGAGCAGTTCGGCGAATACGACCCCACGCTCGACCTTCCCGGATACGAATTCCCTCCGATCAAGCTCCTGCGCAAGTTCGACAACGAAGGGATCAATGTCGACAAGGAAGAAGTGATCGCCAACCGCCGGCGGATCGTCGAGACGCTCAAGAATTACCACATCGACATTGCGCACATCCATTCCACCATCGGGCCGACCGTTACCCTGTACGAGATCATCCCCGCTCCCGGGGTGAAGGTCTCGAAGATCAAGAACCTCGAAGACGACATCGCTCTCTCGCTCTCGGCCCTGGGGATCCGCATCATCGCCCCCATCCCCGGCAAAGGGACCATCGGCATCGAGGTGCCCAACAAAGAACCTTCGCTGGTGTCGATGAACTCGGTGGTCTCTTCGGTCAAGTTCCAGACCGCCCAGATGGAATTGCCGGTAGCCATCGGCAAGAACATTTCCAACGAAACGGTGGTTTTCGACCTGGCCAAGATGCCGCATTTGCTCATGGCCGGAGCTACCGGACAGGGAAAGTCGGTAGGGCTCAACGCGGTGATCGCCTCGCTGCTCTACAAGAAGCACCCTTCGCAGGTCAAGTTCGTGCTGGTGGACCCCAAGAAGGTGGAGCTGACCCTCTACAACAAGATCGAACGGCACTACCTGGCCAAGTTGCCCGACTCGCAGGAAGCCATCATCACCGATACGACCAAGGTCATCTATACGCTCAATTCCCTGTGCATGGAGATGGACCAGCGGTACGACTTGCTCAAGGATGCGTACGTGCGTAACATCAAGGAGTACAATGCCAAGTTCGTCGCCCGACGCTTGAACCCCGAGAAGGGACACCGCTATCTTCCGTACATCGTCCTGGTGGTGGACGAGTTTGCCGACCTGATCATGACCGCCGGCAAGGAAGTGGAGACCCCCATTGCGCGTTTGGCGCAGTTGGCCCGGGCCGTCGGCATCCACCTGATCATCGCCACCCAGCGTCCTTCGGTCAATGTCATCACGGGACTGATCAAAGCCAACTTCCCGGCACGCATCGCCTTCCGGGTTACCTCCAAGATAGATTCCCGCACCATTCTCGATACTTCGGGGGCCGAGCAGCTCATCGGAAAAGGCGACATGCTGTTCTCGGCCGGCAATGAAATGACGCGCGTGCAATGCGCCTTTATCGATACGCCGGAAGTCGAGGAGATTTGCGATTTTATCGGGGCGCAGAAAGGCTATCCCGATGCGTTCCTGCTGCCCGAGTATTCCGGTGAACGGGACGGCGAAGGAGGTTCGGGCGGAGCTTCGGGCGATCCGATGGAACGCGACCCGAAGTTCGAGGAGGCGGCGCGCATCGTCGTTGCGCTCCAGCAAGGGTCGGCTTCGGTGATCCAGCGCAAGATGGCCATCGGGTTCAACCGGGCGGGACGGATCGTCGATCAGTTGGAGGCTGCGGGGATCATCGGACCGTTCAACGGCTCGAAAGCGCGCGAGGTCCTGGTGCAGGACGAGGCTTCGCTCAACCGGATTCTTTACGGCGATGGGCCGGTGCCGGAGGGAGGAAAGGAAAACATGCCGTTTTAATGCATTGCCCATGAAAAGGATGAAAAATACCATAGCCTACATCTTTCTCCTGCTGCTTGGTGTTGCAGGCGGTCAAGCTTCAGCGCAGGACAATTCGTATGCGCAGCGTCTGCTCGACCGTACGGTGTCCGTGCTGGAATCGATGGCCGACTATCGGGCCGACTTTGTGTACACCTATCCGCAAGCCTCTCCCCAGTCGGGGACGATGTACGCGCGGGGCGACCGTTACCGGGTGGAGACTGACGAGTTTACCTTGTTCAGCGACGGGCAGTACACCTACACGGTGATGGATGCCGAGCAGGAAGTAACCGTGCGCAGTGTTTCCGATCCGGAAGCCTCGGCCTTGGGATCGGTGCAGGCCATCTTGAGGCGCTTTGCCGATACGTTCACCCCGCGGACCGACCGCCGGGAAGGGACGGTGCAGTATCTCCGGCTGATGCCCCGCGAACAGGACAACCCTTCGCAGTACGTGCTGGTAGGTATCGACACCGCCACCGGGATGCCGGTGCGGGTGGAGGACGTGGCGCGGGACGGCTCGCATACCGTGCTGGACATCGTCTCGATCGTGCGCGGGGAAGGGGCGGCCGACTCTCTCTACCGTTTCGATGCAAAGAAATACGAACAGAACGGGTACTACATTGCCCGGCCGTAATTCCGCCACATGAAGATCCTCGACCGATACGTCCTCAAGTCTTTCCTCACGCCGTTCTTCGCCGCATTTTTCGTGGTGCTGCTGGTCTTCGTGTTGCAGGTGCTGTGGCTCTATGCGGACGACATTATCGGCAAGGGGATCGGTTTTCTGCCCATCGCCGAGATGATGATGTACCTCTCGGCCGTGATGGTGCCCATGTCGCTGCCGGTGTCCATCCTGCTGGCCTCGATCATGACTTTCGGCAATCTGTCCGAAAACAGCGAATTGACGGCGTTCAAGGCTTCCGGCATTCCGCTTTCCCGCATCATGCGTTCGCTCATCATCCTGATGATCTTCGTAGCCATCGGGGCTTTTGTGTTTTCCAACAAAGTGATCCCGTACGCCAACTTCAAGTACGAGAACATGATGCTCAACATCATCAACAAAAAACCGGCCTTGAGCATCGAACCGGGGGTGTTTGTTACCTTGTCCGACTTTTCGATCCGGGTGATGGAAAAAACGCCCACCGAAGACCCTCAGCGCGACAGCATCCGCGATGTGTTGATCCACGACCTGCGCTCCCGGGTGGGAGCCACTACCATCATCCGCGCCGAGAGTGGGTCGATCACCACCACGCCCGACAAGCGTTACATGCTCCTTACCCTGTACAACGGCCAGATGTACGACGACGATGTCGAAGCGCGTTTTGTACGCCGTGCGCGCCAGGCAGGCAACAAGTCCACGTTTGTCAAGCAGGTTTTCCCCATCGACATCTCTTCGTTTACCATGGGCGATATTCGTCAGGGGAAAGACGAGAAAGACCGCTATACGATGCTCGACATCGACCAGTTGAACGTGGCCTTGGATTCGCTCAAGGGCAGTTATACGGAGTTTATCCGCAATTCGGCCCGGGATTTCGAGTTGAGAAATTTCTTCATGACCCTTCCTTCGGACAGCATCATGACCGCTTATGCCGAAACGGCACCGGTAAAGACCGATACCCTCCGGGATGTGTTGAGTTATATACGGGGCAATCCGCGCTACAAAATGGTTGAGATTTACCGTTCGGCGGTCGATAAGGTGCGCCAGGCCAACGAGTCGCTTACCGAGACGAAGGTGCGTGCCTTGCGCCATCAGTCGGAGGAGGTCAATAATTACGGTTTGGAGATCCAGCGCAAATACGCTTTGGCCTTCCTGGTGATCGTGCTGTTTTTCGTCGGGGCACCTCTCGGGGCTTTGATCCGCAAAGGCGGCATCGGACTTCCGGTGGTGGTGGCCATATCGATCTTCGTGCTGTACAACATCATCTTTATGTCGGCTGAGCGCATGGGCAAGGAAGGTTCGCTGGATGTGGTGTCGGCGCGGTGGCTGCCTACGTGGATCCTGCTGCCGTTCGGAATATGGCTGACGTATCGCGCGACCAAAGACAAAGTGATCGTCAATCTCGACCCGCTGCTCAACCTTTTCGACCGCCTGTGGGCGAAGGTGCCGCAGAAATACAAGCAAAAAATACGATTGAACAAACGAAAGGAAAAAAATGGAGGAAACCAAACGGATATTCAGTAAGATAGAAGACGCGCTGGAGGATTTCAAATCCGGGCGCATCGTCATCGTGGTAGATGATGCCGACCGGGAGAACGAAGGCGATTTTGTGTGCGCCGCCCAGTGCATAACCGAAGATACGGTCAATTTCATGCTTTCTCGCGGCCGTGGGGTGCTTTGCGCCCCCCTGGCACCCGAGGTTTGCGACCGCCTGGCACTGCCGATGATGGTGCAGGAGAATACCTCGGTGCTCGGCACGCCGTTTACCGTGTCGGTCGATTTGCTCGGTCGGGGATGTACCACCGGCGTATCGACCCACGACCGGGCGGCTACTTTGCGGGCTTTGGCCGATCCGGCGACCCGCCCGGAAGACTTGGGGCGTCCCGGGCATATTTTTGCCTTGCGAGCTCGTCTGGGAGGTGTTTTTGAACGAAATGGACATACCGAAGCGGTGGTCGATATGGCGCGGCTTGCGGGCTTGTATCCCTCCGGTGCGCTGATCGAGGTGATGAACCCTGACGGAACGATGGCGCGCGTGCCCCAGTTGGCAGAGGTAGCTCGGGAGTATGGCTTGAAGATGATCTCGATCGAAGACCTGATCGCTTATCGCCGGAAGGTGGAGGGATGCTGACCGGTTTGTAGCGTCCAAGCGAGCAAGCAAAAG
>DCEW01000060.1 GCA_002314265.1 Flavobacteriales bacterium UBA1820 | reverse complement strand
GTTGCAATACGTTCACACCCACTTCTGCTGCGCAAAAAACTTCCACAAGGGCGCCACGTGCGTAGCCTGTTTGATCCGGTCGTCCAAGAGCAGCTCCCGCACCTGATCGAGGGACAGGACATGCACCGTCAAGTCTTCCGTATCGTCCAAATGCCGCTCACCCACCGGACGGACGCCCCGGGCCACGAAACAATGCGTCAAGTTGTTCTGCGTACCTGGATTGGCGCTGATGGTCATGATCGGCTCCCACTGTCCCCCTCCGAAACCCGTTTCCTCGAGCAGTTCCCGCTGCGCCGCCTCCAGAGGCGAAGCATCCGAAGGGTCGCACACCCCGGAACACAATTCGTACTCGGTAACGCCCAACCCATGGCGATACTGCCGCACGAAAACGAAATCACCTCGTTCGGTCAAGGCAATCGTAGCGACCCAATCGGGGTATTCCAACACGTAGTACTCCGGAACGATCCGCCCGTCGGGGAGTTCCAGCGTATCGCAACGGGCCGTCATCCAAGCCCGGCGGGAAAGGTGCTCGCTGCGGAGTACCTTGGCCTTCATGTCGTTCTCTTCTTTCAGATCGTGGCTCATATCGTAGGCAATGTTTTGATTTTTTACACCTTTCTCTCTTTTTCGACCCGTTTTCAAGCCGACTCCAAGCGCACCTGCCGTCCCGAGAGCGTTTCCAAACGAGCGAGCACCTCCCGGGTCAGTTCCACCTTCATCGTACGTACCGGCATGGAAAGCGCCAGTCCCGTCGCCCGGTCTTCTACCCGCACTTCCACCGGACAGTATCCGTCCGATCCCTGCAATACCTGACGCAGCGAAGTGATAAAATCTGCATCGATGTCGGCCACATCGACCGTAACAACCACTTTTTTCGGCATATTGCGCGCCACTTCGGAAAGCAGCTGCACGCTGTTTATCACCAGACGCGGACGGCCCACCTGCCCCGTGGTCTTGTTTTCCCAGCCCTTGAGCACGGATGCCCGGATGAAGACCATCGCATTCTCGAAGAGGAAAGGCGAGAAGGAAGCGTATTTTTCATCGTAAAGGCGAAGTTCGAACGAGGCATTGACATCTTCGAGGGTATAACTGCCGCAAGGGTTTCCGTTGCGGGCCGTAAAGTTTTCGCTGCGGGTGATCATGCCGCCGAAAGCCACTTCCTGACCGACAAAACGGTCGATGTCGGCCAATTGTTCCAGACTCACGGTACAGTAATTGTCCAGCACGCAGCGGTAGCGGTCCAGCGGATGGGACGAGATGAACAGCCCCACCACATCGCGTTCGCGTTTGAGTTTGTCCAGATCGGGCCACTCCTCGCACGCAGGGATATGAGGCGGCTCCATGCGGAACGTTTCGTCGCCCTCGTCCCCAAAAAGCGAGGACTGCGCACTCTCGCGCTGGGCCCGCACCGCCTCTCCGTAGCGGACCGCTTTGTCGATCGTGTCGCTCTTGCCCTCCAGAGCGAAATACTGGGAACGGTTCAACCCAAAGCAATCGAAGGCTCCGGAAAGGACGAAATGCTCGATCGAGCGGCGCGAACAGGCCGACTTGTCCACCCGGGTGGTAAAATCGAACAGCGAGGTATAAGGTCCGTTTTCCGCCCGGTCTTTCAGGATAAAGGATATGGCGTTTTCCCCCACATTCTTCACCGCCCCCAACCCGAAGCGAATGTCCCCTTCCTTGGTGACCGAGAACTTGCGCTTCGACTCGTTGATATCGGGACACAGAATGCGGATCCCCAGCCGGCGCGCTTCCTCCATGTAAAAGGTTATGTCCTTGATGTCGTTCATGTTGTTGGACAAGACCGCAGCCATGTATTCCGAAGGGTAATTGGCTTTCAGGTAGGCCGTCTGGTAAGCGACCCAGGCGTAGCACGTGGAGTGCGATTTGTTGAAGGCATAGGCGGCAAAGGCCTCCCAGTCGTGCCAGATCTTTTCGAGGATCGCCTTGTCGTGGCCTTTTTCAGCTGCCTGGTCGATGAACTTGGGCTTCATCTTGGCCAGGACCGCTTTCTGCTTTTTCCCCATCGCCTTGCGCAGCACATCGGCCTCGCCTTTGGTAAAGCCGGCCAATTTCTGCGAGAGCAGCATTACCTGCTCCTGGTACACCGTAATGCCATAGGTCTCGGCCAGGTACTCCTCCATCTCGGGCAAATCGTACGTAATGGGCTCCAAGCCGTGTTTTCGGCGGATAAACGACGGGATGTACTCCATCGGCCCCGGGCGATACAGGGCATTCATGGCGATCAGGTCGGAAAATGCCGTGGGACAGAGTTCCCGCAGGTTTTTCTGCATCCCGGGCGATTCGTACTGGAACACCCCGACGGTATCTCCCCGCTGGAACAACTCGTAAGTCTTGGGGTCGTCGATAGGGATCTGGTCCGGGTCGATGCGGATACCGAAACGGTCTTCGATCAGGTTGATCGTATCGTTGATCAACGTGAGGGTCTTCAAGCCCAAAAAGTCCATCTTGAGCAGCCCGGCCGACTCCACCACCTTGTTGTCGAACTGGGTAACCAGCATTTCGGAATCCTTGGCCGTAGCCATCGGGACGTGCTCCCGGATGTCGGACGGAGTGATGATCACCCCGCAGGCATGCACCCCCAGACTGCGGATCGACCCTTCGATGACCCGCGCCTGGTTGATGATCTTGGCGTTCATGTCGTTTCCGGAGGCCAGTTCCTTGATATGGTGCGCCTTTTCGATCTCCTCCTGACGGTTCTTCAACTTGTCGCGCAAGTCGGCCTCCGAGAGCTTGAACAACTTGGCCAGACTCACATCCGGCACCATCTTGCCCAGTTCGTTCACCTGCGCCGGGGTATATTCCATCACCCGGGCCGTATCCCGGATCGAGTTTTTGGCCGCCATCGTGCCGTAGGTAATGATCTGGGCTACCTGGTTTTTGCCGTATTTCTCCACCACCCAGTCGATGATCTTTCCCCGTCCTTCGTCATCGAAGTCGGTATCGATATCGGGCAGCGACACGCGGTCGGGGTTGAGGAAACGCTCGAACAGCAGGTCGTACTTGATCGGGTCGATCGAAGTAATGCCGATGCAATAGGCTACCGCGCTCCCGGCCGCCGAACCACGCCCCGGCCCCACGAGCACGCCCATTTCCCGGGCAGCACGGATAAAGTCCTGCACGATGAG
This sequence comes from Flavobacteriales bacterium UBA1820, assembly GCA_002314265.1. Taxonomy (GTDB): domain Bacteria; phylum Bacteroidota; class Bacteroidia; order Flavobacteriales; family UBA1820; genus Merdimorpha. Next base: position 7,530 of record DCEW01000060.1, on the reverse strand, counting down.
GAAATACCCCGGATAACCCGTCTTGGCGATGGTCTCCAACTCGAACTCGATGCGCGAGCGGATGCTTTCGTCCATATCGGGGTACACCTTCTTGGCCCCCTGATAGGTCAGGTAGCGCAAGTATGCATTTTCCCCGCGCTTCCCGCCGTCCTTCTCGTCTTCCGGATCGCGAAACTCGGCCGGAATGTCAAATTTGGGCAACAGCACCGGCTTGGCCAGCTTGTAGTTCTCCACCTTGTCCACCAGGTGGGAGATGTTTTCGATCGCCTCGGGAAGGTCGGCAAAGAGCTCCTTCATCTGCTGCTGGCTCTTGAAATAGAACTCGTTGTTGGGGAAACCGAAACGGCAGTCGCGCCCCCGGCCGATGGGACGGCTCTGCACCTCGCCATCGCGGATGCACAGGAGGATGTCGTGGGCGTTGGAATCCTCCTGACGGGCATAAAACGTATTGTTCTGGGCGATCACCCGTACGCCGTACTTGCGGGCAAAACCCAACAGCACTTTGTTGACGTGGTCCTCCTCGGGCAAACCGTGCCGCACGAGCTCGACGTAGAAATCGTCGCCGAACTGCTCCTTCCACCACAGGAAAGCCTGCTCGGCGCGGTGCTCGCCCGCTTCGAGGATCAGTTGCGGGATCTCGCCCTGCAACCCGCCCGAGAGAGCGATCAGGTTGTCCTTGTACTGCACGATCAGTTCCTTGCCCACCCGGGCGTAGGTGCCGTAAAGCCCTGTCGTATTGGCTTCGGTAGAGAGCATTGCCAGGTTGTGGTAGCCGGCCTTGTTCTTGGCCAGCAGCACCTGCTGAAAACGCCGGTCGGGCTGTTCCTTGGTAAAACGGGTACGCTTGTAATCCTCGGCCACGTACAGTTCGCAACCGATGATCACCTTGCCCTGGTACGGCGTCCAAAGCTCGCCCTTTTCCTCGCCGGCCTCTATCTTCTTGTTGTGTTTCTCGATCTTTTCGTTCAGTTTGCCGATGGCCAGGGTCATGTTGAACGCCCCGTACATGTTTCCCAGGTCGGTGATCCCCACGGCCGGCATTCCCTCGCGCCAGGCCATCTCCACCAGCGTGTCGACATCGGTGGTAGCCTGAAGGATGGAAAACTGGGTATGGTTGTGCAAGTGGCAATACGGCACCCCTTCCAGCGCCTGGACTGCCGCCTGAACCTGCGCCTGCTTGCCAGCCTCCCCGGACGGTTTTTCGCCCGCAGTCTCCTCCTCCAGCGGTTTGTACGGCTGGACGTTCAGACCGATGGGGCGGATCGGGTCGGGATGGGCCCGTCGGAAATCGTCGAGATAGCCTTCCTCGCACTGCAACTGCTCCCGGGTGTAGAGCCCCCTGCGCACCAACTCCAGGAAACACCGCGCGGTAGCCTCCACGTCGGCCGATGCATTGTGCGCCGAGGAAAAACCCTCGCCGAACAGGTGTGTATGCAGCTCGATGAGTTTGGGGAACTTGTAGCCGCGTCCGCCGGGGATCTTGCACAAGTTGGCCGTAACCTCGCTCATCGTGTCGAGCACGCCCAGACGCGGGAGCGGGTTTTCCAGTCCTTTGCGGAAATACTCGCACCCCACTACCGGGATGTCGAACGAGATGTTCTGTCCCACGGCAAACCGCGCCCGAGCCACAGCCTTGGAAAACTCGCCCAGCACAAAAGCCAGGTCGGCTCCCTCGCGCAAGGCACGCTCGGTGGAGATACCGTGGATCTTCTCGGCATTGAACGGGATGTCGTATCCCTCGGGACGGACGATAAAGTTCTTGGCTTCGATCAACTCGCCCATCGGACCGTGCAGCTGCCAGGCGAGCTGGACCATCCGGGGCCAGTTGTCGGTATCACTTACCGGCGCGTTGTAATGACGGGGAAGTCCCGTGGTTTCGGTATCGAATATCAGGTACATAATCTTCGCAGGTACATCGGGGTCTTCCGCCCCTTTCAGACAAAAATACGGCTTTCCCCACGAAGGGAAAACGCGTCCGGCAAAAGTTATCAACAAATCCCCGGATGCCGTGCCCGGGAACGGAAAGACATTCAAAATCTTTTCAAAGGAAGGAAAAACCGCTCACTCCTGCTTTGAAAGAGCCTCCAAAACATCGGCCACCACGAAGGTGCTACCGCCGACAAAGATCATGTCCTGGGGACCGGCCTGCTGCCGCGCAGCACGAAAAGCACTTTCGCAATCGGGATAGGCCTCTCCACGCAACGAAAAACGTGCCGCACGCCGTACCAACTCCCGGCTGTCCAACGCCCGCTGGACGGAAGCCTGCGCAAAACAATACTGCGCCTCCTTGGGCAAGAGTGCCAGCACACCGTCCACGTCCTTGTCGTTGACCATACCGAAGACCATAAAGAGCCGGCCTTTGGGCGTATGGGAGAGCTGACGGACGATCTCGCCGATGCCATTGACATTGTGGCCTGTATCGCACACCACCAGCGGCCGACGGGAAAGCACCTGCCAGCGGCCTTGCAAGTGGGTATTGTCCACCACGCGGGCAAGCCCCCGGCGCACCGTCTGCGGATCGAGCTTCCAACTCTCGCGCAAGATCCCACAGGCAGCCACCACCGTAGCGATGTTGAAGCGTTGGTAGTCCCCCTCCAGCGGGCAAGGATAGTCCTCGAGCCGGATCCCGTGGTCCGTAAAGTACAGCGGAGCACCCTCCCGGGCTGCCTTCGCGCGAAACACCGGTTCGATCTCCGGGTCGTTCTCCCCGATCAGGACCGGCACCCCCGGTTTGATGATCCCGGCCTTTTCCCCTGCGATCTGCACGCAGGTATCGCCCAAGATGGCCGTGTGGTCGAGTGCAATGTTGGTGATCACGCTCAAGTCCGGCCTGACGACATTGGTCGAATCCAGTCGGCCGCCCAGCCCTGTCTCGACGACCGCCACATCCACCCCACAGGCGCGAAACCAGCAAAAGGCCATCGCGGTGGTCATCTCGAAAAAGGAAAAACTGTGCGCGGTAAAGAAGTCCAGGTAGCGTTCGACAAAATCGGCCACGAATTCCTTGGGGATCATCTCCCCATCCACCCGCATCCGCTCCCGGAAATCGATCAGGTGCGGCGAGGTGTACAACCCCGTACGATACCCGGCCTCCATCAGCACCGAAGCCAGCATGCTCGAGGTAGAGCCCTTCCCGTTGGTGCCTGCCACATGGATGCAGCGCAGCCCCCGCTCGGGATGGCCCAGGTAATCCATCAAATATTCGGTATTTTCCAGTCCCGGCCGGTACGCAGCCGAGCCTATTTTTTGGAACATCGGCAGGGCGGAACACATCCAGTCCACGGCCCGACGGTAATCCATCTTCTGCATCTCTACCTTCATCCTTTCTTCAACAGCCCTGCCTCGACAAGGGCTTGCGGTTACGCTCCGCCGTTTCTTTTCTCACCCCCTGACGGAAAACTCGTAGATGATCGTCCCCTGTTGCAATGGTTCGGCAGAAGGATCGGGCTTCCATTTGGTTTCCAAGGCTGCTTTTTCGGCATTACGGATCAGTTGCGGGTCGGTTACCTCGGTGCCTTGCAGGGAACATTTGGCCGAAACGACATTCCCCTGACGATCGACCTGCACCACAACCACGACGCGCCCCTGGTCGGTACCGGTATAAGCCGGTTTGGGTTTCCTGATGGCCGAGCGTCCGGCCAAACGGTAATTGCCGTCGCCGCCTACCCCGGATACGCCGTAATTGTCCGAAGAGAGGCTGCCCTGGGGAGAACCCTTGTAACCCTGCCCCTGCCCGTCGCCTTTGGAGGCATCATGGCCGGGATTGAGAATGTTGGCCAGCGCCTGGGTAGTCGTCCGGGAGGGTTGCGGAGGCTGGGGCGTTTCTTCCTTTTGCGGGGTTTCACGGGGGCGTTCCACCTCACGGGGACGCTGCTCGGTTTTGGGTTTCTGCTCCTTCTCGGGTTTCTTTTCCTCGACCTCCACCGGGCTTTCCTCCACCTGGGTCATCAGGGCCTCTTCGGGAACTTCGACCTCGGGAACGCTCGATGCAGCTGCCGTAGGCTGGGGAAGCACCGCCCGATCTTCATACGCAGGGGAGCCGGCTCCATCCTCCGTCATGCCGAAAGCGACGATCATTCCGCCCAGCGGCGGAGGGTCGAGGTAACGGATCCCGAAGATGAAGATGGCCACAAGCATCGCCACGTGCACCAGGACGGTGACGATAAGACCCTTTCGCTGATTGGGTTCCCAACGGGACGAGGCAGAGGCGGACATCGGCACGGCAGAGAGACGACAGGTTTTACTTCTTGGGGGGTTGTACGCCCAGAATGGGGGTCAGTCCGTTGCGACGGGCGATCTCGAACAGGTCGGTTACTTTCTGGAGTTCGATGGTATTTTCCCCGCGGATGAGCACGGTGGTGTTGTCGCTCTGGGCAGCGATCTCCTGCAGGCGGGGTTCGATGTCGGAGTAGTTTACCTGCTCCTTGTCGATGTAGTACCGACCGTCGGTGGTGGCGGTAACGGACACGACCTGCTTTTTGGTGGTCTGGCTTCCGGCCTTGGGCAACACGATCTCGATGGCATTGGAGGTGATCACGGTAGCCGAAAGCAGGAAAAAGAGCAACAGCAGGAAAATGATGTCCGTCATCGAGGCCATCGAAAAATCGGCGGATACCTTGTTTCTTCCTTGTAGGTTCATGGTTCGTATTCCAGGATTGACAGAGGATTAAACGGTTAGAAGGGGGACACCGACAGCACCCTCACTCGGCCGGTTCGCTGAGCAGGTCCAGAAAATCGGCGGCCGAAACCTCGATGCGGTTGATCACCTTCTGGATGCGTCCTACCAGCAGGTTGTAGAAGATGTAGGCCATGATCCCCACGATAAGACCGGCTACGGTGGTGGTCATGGCCGTAGAGATACCCCCGGAGAGGTCCTGTATCTCGACCTGTCCGCCGGCATTGGCCATCGACTGGAAAGCGATGACCATCCCGACCACCGTACCGAGGAATCCGAGCATCGGCGCGGCACCGGCGATCATGGCCAGACGGCTGATGTTGCCCTCCAGGGTGTAGATCTCGAGTTTTCCCGTATTTTCGATAGCGGTCGAAATGTCTTCCAGCGGTTTTCCGATCTTGCTGATGCCTTTCTTCATGATGCGGGACTCTACGGTGTTTTCCCGGTCGCACATAGCCTTGGCTTCGTTGAGTTTCCCGGCCGATACCAGCGACTTGATCGTATCCATGAAACGCGGATCGGCCTTGGCGGCCGTCTTGATCAGGGAAGAGCGCTCCACGAAAATGTACACGGCCAGAATGGACATGACAAACTCCATCGCGATGATGGCTACACCGCTCCATCCGCCGCTGACGATCATATCCCAGATCGTCTGAGTCTTGACTACGGGAATATCCGAAGCCAACAGATCGGCACCCGCACCCGAAGACAGAGTATCGGCTACCGTCGAAATGGCATTGAACAAAAATGCTGAAATCATCATGGTCGTTTATTCGGTTAGAGGATTCACATTCGATTTTATTTGGCCAGACGGCGGCGCTGTTTGAACAAAGGACGGTCGCACATAAAGTCGACTACCTTTTCGCCGATCTTCTTGATCTTCCGATCGGAAGAAATGTTGGTCAGCACCTGGTCGATCAGGTCCACCACAGTCTCCATGTCTTTCTCCTTCAACCCGCGCGTGGTAATGGCCGCTGCCCCCACCCGGATACCCGAAGTAACGTAGGGCGACTTGTCGTCGAAGGGAACCATGTTCTTGTTGACCGTAATGTCGGCCTTGATCAGGGCATTCTCCGCCTCACGCCCCGTAATGCCCTTGTTGCGCAGGTCGATGAGCATCATGTGGTTGTCCGTACCGCCGGATACCAGGTCGTATCCGCGTTCCACGAACGCCTTGGCCATTGCGGCAGCATTGCGCTGAACGGCGAGCGCATAGCGGAAGAATTCGTCGGAAAGCGCCTCGCCGAAAGCCACAGCCTTGGCTGCGATCACGTGCTCGAGCGGGCCGCCCTGGTTGCCGGGGAAGACCGCCGAATTGATCAGCGAAGACATCATCCGCACCTGCCCCTTGGGAGTCTTCAAACCGAACGGATTTTCAAAATCCTTGCCCAGCAGGATCATTCCTCCGCGCGGTCCGCGAAGCGTCTTGTGCGTGGTGGTGGACACCACGTGGCAGTACGGGATCGGGTCGGAGAGCAACCCCTTGGCGATCAGTCCGGCCGGATGCGAAATATCGGCAAACAGGAAAGCTCCTACACTGTCGGCGATCTCGCGGAAACGCTTGAAGTCCATATCGCGGGAATAGGCCGAAGCTCCAGCCACGATCATCTTCGGGCGTTCGCGCTGGGCGATCTCGGCCACCTTGTCGTAATCGATGCGCCCGGTCTCCTTTTCCACCCCATAGAAACACGTCTTGTACAGTTTTCCGGAGAAGTTCACCGGCGAACCGTGCGTGAGGTGACCTCCGTGCGAAAGGTCGAACCCGAGGATCTTGTCCCCCGGCTGAAGGAAAGCAGCATACACCGCTGCATTGGCCTGGCTGCCGGAGTGCGGCTGCACATTGGCATACTCCGCCCCGAAGAGAGCCTTCGCCCGGTCGATAGCGACCTGTTCCACCTGGTCCACCACTTCGCATCCTCCGTAGTAGCGGGCACCGGGATACCCCTCGGCATATTTGTTGGTCAGGATGGAGCCCATCGCTTCGAGTACCTGGTCGCTCACGTAGTTCTCGGAAGCGATCAACTCGATGCCGTTTGTCTGGCGTTCGCGTTCGTCCTCTATCAGGTCAAAGATCAGTTTGTCTCTCTTCATGGCGTTTTGTTTGGTTTGTCGTTTTTATTCTTTTTTTTTGTTTTTGTTCAGAGATTCTCCAGGAAATGCATGTACCGGCGGGTATTTTCCTCCAAGACCGAAGCCGGAAGCCCTGCCTCGGCCCCGTAGAGTGCGTGGAATCCACCGAATACCGCATCGACATAGCGGCACATGGCTTCAAACGGCAAAAGCAGTTCGCCCAACGTATGGCCGTAGATGCCTTCCGGGGAAAAATCCTCTTCCCGGATACCGGCCGACACCGCCAAGGCTACTTTCCGCCCCCGCATCTTGTCCGCTTCCGGCTGCGGACCGAAGGCCCATCCGAAAGCCAAAACCTGATCCATCCATTTTTTGAGCAGCGACGGACAACCGAACCAGTAGATCGGAAACTGCAGCACGAGCGTTCCGTGCTGTTCGACCAAAGCCTGTTCGCGCGCGATGTCGATCCGCTCGTCGGGATAACTCTGGTAGAGGCGATGTACGGTAAAACGTTCCGGGTGCTTTTCCGCTTCGGCCACCCAGCGACGATTGACGACGGATTTTTCCAGGTCGGGATGTGCGACGATGACAAGGGTTTTCATAAGGTATTTCTTCGTATTCGTTTCTTCAGTAATTAAGGTGTCAAATTTACGAAATTCATCCCTTAAATCATTCAGGGACGACCGATATTATTTTGCAAAATTTTCCCCGCCAGGACGCCCTGTCCGGGAACAGCAACGGTTGAGTTCGGGCGGAGAAAAGCGAACGGGTCGGCAAAAGGAGCG
>DCEW01000087.1 GCA_002314265.1 Flavobacteriales bacterium UBA1820 | reverse complement strand
CGGGCGCATCTGCGCCCGCGCCGCCCGCTTGCACGCTCCGGGGAAAACCATCCGCCGTTATTTCTGTCGGGAATACACCTGAGGCATTCCACGATGCACGAGTACCAACGTGTCGGCCGAGAAACGCTCCACGGAAAGCGTATCGGTAAAATCGATCGTCTGCCCGTTGCCTACACTCTCGCCCGTAAGGATCAATTTGTCTCCGCGCAACATCCACGTCCGATACAACAATGTACTCATATTGACCGACGAGGCCGATCCGTCGCCCTTGAGTTCCATTCCTTGTACCCCATCCATTCCCGGGATAGGCTGCACCCACACCCCGGTAATGATCCGTTCCAGGCGAGGACGGGGGCGAACTTCCAAACGCGCAGCGGGAATCATCTCACCCGGTTTTGCCTCTCCCTGAAAGAACACCGTAGCGGTATCGCCCAGCAGCATTCCATCCGGTCCGATCCGTTCCGCCTCCAGTGTACTGAAAGAAAGCGTATCGCCTCCCTGTACCGCCACACTTACCGTATTCATCGTCGCATCGACGATGAGTCCCGAAACCTGACTCGGTTCCTGTCCGCCGCAAGCAAAAAGAGCGACTGCAAACGGAGCCAAAAACAATGCTTTTTTCATACCTTCATGTTTTATGGTTTGCTTTTTCTCTCAAAGGATCACCCGAGGCCGCGGATCCGTTACTGTTCCCGGGCGTATTTTTCCCGCAGGTTCCGCAACATGTCATCCGCCATCTGCTCGATGTCGTACTGAGGTTTCCAACCCCAATCCTGCCGTGCACACGCATCATCCAACGCATCGGGCCACGTATCGGCAATCTTCTGCCGGAAATCGGGCTCGTAACGGATCTCGAATCCCGGAACTCGCCGTGCGATCACTTCAGCCAACTGACAGGGCGAAAAACTCATCGCGCCCAGGTTGTACGAAGTACGCACCGTAAGGCGCTCGGCCGGAGCGTGCATCAGTTCGACAATCGCCCGCAGGGCATCGGGCATGTAGATCATCGGCAAGAAAGTATCCTCGCGGAGGAAACAGCTATACGCCTGCCCCTGCACGGCCTTGTGGAAAATATCCACCGCGTAATCCGTCGTACCGCCTCCCGGAGCAGCTTTCCAGCTGATGATGCCCGGAAAACGCACCGAACGCACGTCCACCCCGTAGCGTTCGTGGTAATACCGGCACCACAGCTCGCCCGAGAGTTTGGAAATGCCGTACACCGTATCGGGATCCATCACCGTATATTGCGGAGTGAATTTCAACTCGGTGTGGGGACCGAACGCTCCGATGGACGAAGGCCAGAAGATTTTCTCTATTTTTCCTTCCCGCGCCAGATTCAAGACCGTGAGCAGCGTTTCCATGTTCAACCGCCAGGCATCCATCGGTCGAGTCTCCCCTACGGCCGAAAGCATGGCCGAGAGATGATACACCTGGGCGATCCCGTTTTGCTCCACCGTCTCTTCTACCGCCCGGGCATCCAACGCATCGAGGAGGCGGAATGGCACATCCGGAAAACCTTCTCCCACTTCCCGGATATCGGTAGCCAGGATACGGTCCTTGCCGTACTCCTGTGCCAGGACACTGGTCAGTTCTGTTCCTATCTGCCCGCGGCAGCCTATGATCAGTATGTTATCTTTCATACGAACGCCTTTCGTTTTTTTTAAGTACAGGGAAAAGCAAAGGTAATGGAAATACATCTGACAAAACAATCGGGGAAGGAAAAATCTTTCTGCCGCCCCGAGAAGCCAAAAAAATTTGCCGAGCCGCCCAATAAGTACTAATTTTATGCCGTCAAAAATCCACGCATGCGTATGCAAAAGGAGATCATATCCAGCCGGCAACTCCATGTAACCCTGGAGCGTCTTGTGTGCCAGATTGTGGAAAACCACAAAGACTTTTCCCAGACAGCCATCATCGGCATCCAGCGGCGCGGTGTCATCCTGGCCGGAAAGATTGCCGAGATTCTCCGGCGGGACTACGGCATCGAGAACCTGCGCTTGGGCAGCCTCGACACCACATTTTTCCGCGACGACTTCCGCCGGCGCGCCGAACCGCCCCGGGCCAATACCACCAGCATCGACTTTGCGGTGGAAGGGCTGCGGGTCATCTTCGTGGACGACGTCCTGTACACCGGACGCAGCATCCGCGCCGCTCTGTCGGCCATCAATTCTTTCGGACGGCCTTCGCAGATCGAACTGCTGGTACTCATCGACCGTCGTTTCAGCCGCGAACTTCCCATCCAACCCGATTACCGGGGTATCCAGGTGGACGTAGTGGAAGGTGAAAAAGTCGTCGTCGATCTGACCGAAGACAACGAACGTGTATATCTATCCAGCCAAACCGGCGAAAAACCGCAATAAATCTATGGACAGCCTCAGCGTAGACCATCTGTTGGGTATCAAATACCTCAACAAAAACGACATTGAACTGATCCTGCGCACGGCGGAAACCTTTTCCGAGGTATTGTCCCGCCCCATCAAAAAAGTGCCCTCGCTCAACGGGACGACCATCGCCAACCTGTTTTTCGAGAACAGCACCCGTACCCGCACTTCGTTCGAGCTGGCCGAAAAACGCCTCTCGGCCGATGTGGTCAATTTCTCCGCATCCGTTTCGTCCGTCTCGAAAGGAGAAACACTCATCGACACGGTGAACAACATCCTCTCGATGAAAGTCGATATGGTCGTCATGCGGCATCCCGACCCCGGAGCCTGCGTATTTCTCTCGAAAAACGTTCCCGCCCAGATCGTCAATGCGGGCGACGGCACGCACGAACACCCCACACAGGCCTTGTTGGATTCGTACTCCCTGCGGCGGCGCTTCGGCTCGGTCAAAGGCCTGAAAGTAGTCATCGTCGGGGACATCACCCACTCGCGGGTAGCCATCTCCAACATCTATGCCCTGCAAATGCAGGGAGCCGAAGTGATGGTCTGCGGGCCGGCTACGCTCATCCCCCGGTACATCGAATCGATGGGCGTGCGGGTGGAGACCAACCTGCGCAAGGCCTTGAACTGGTGCGATGCAGCCAACATGCTCCGTGTACAACACGAACGACAAGATATCAACTACTTCCCCTCGCGTCAGGAATACGTCAAACTGTACGGTTTGGACAAGGAACTGCTCGATTCGCTCGATAAACGCATTACCATCCTCCATCCCGGCCCCGTAAACCGAGGTGTGGAGATCACCAGCGAGGTGGCCGACAGCGACCAGTCCATCATCCTGCAACAGGTGGAAAACGGTGTCGCCGTGCGCATGGCCGTGCTGTACTTGCTGGCCGCCAAACGGCACTGATCCTTTTCCCGCGACAAAGTCATCCAGGCGGGCAAGCGAAA
>DCEW01000025.1 GCA_002314265.1 Flavobacteriales bacterium UBA1820 | reverse complement strand
CAAGCAAAAAGCCGGAAGGCGCAAAATGCGCCTTCCGGCTTTTTGCTTGCCCGCACGCCCGGTTTATTCTTGAGCAGGGGTTTGCGGGGCGGCAGCGCGCCGGGATTTGCCGCACAAGTGGTCGGTGACTACGGCGCAGGCAGCATCACCTGTGATGTTGAGCACGGTGCGGATCATGTCGAAGATCCGGTCCAGGGCAAAGAGCAGGGGAAGTCCTTCCAAGGGGATCCCTGCCGAAGCCAGTACTGCTACTACCATGAGCGTAGGGCCGGGGACACCGGCCTGTCCGACCGAACCCAGCGATGCGGTGATGGAGATGGCGATGTAGTGTCCCAGGTTGAGGTCGATGCCGTACAACTGGGCGAAGAACAAAGCCACCAGGGTGTAGTAGATGGCGTTGCCGGTCATGTTGATGGTTGCTCCCAAGGGGATGACGAAGGAGGTAACCTGCTTGGACACGCCGAGTTTCTTTTCGACCGTTTCCATGTTCACCGGCAGGGTGGCCATGGACGAGGAGGTGGAAAAGGCGACGATCTGCGGCTCGGCCATCGACCGGAAAAAGTGAGTAACCGGTGTGCGCGAGAACAACGCGATGGTTATCGGATAGATGCCCAGCCCCATGGCCAGTACCACAAGGATGTCCACCCACAGGAGGTTGGCTACCGAGAGCAGAATGTCGAAGCCGAAGGTGCCGGTCGCGTCGGCCATCAGACCGAAGACACCCAGCGGAGCGACGAGCATCACTTTGTTGATGCACCAGATCAGGGCTTCGAGCAGGTAGTTCACTCCCCGGATGACGGGTTCTTTCTTGCCGGCGGACAGCGTCGAGATACCGAATCCGAGGAAAAGACCGAAGACGATGATCTGCAGGATGTTCCCTTCGGTAAGGGCGCGGACGGGGTTGGCCGGGATCATGCCGATGATCGTCCCCCAGAAGGTGAGCGAGGGCGGGGCACTCATGTCGGTGGTGTTTTGCGAGGCGAGCAGGTCGATGCTGCTGGCATCCAACCCGCTGCCGGGAGCGAGCCACAATCCGGCCAGAATAGCCAGAACGGTCGATATGAGGGTGGTGATCAGGATGTAACCGATGCTCGTTACCCCGATGCGGCCGGCGGAGCGGCTTCCGCCCAGGGTGGCTGCGCCGCTGACAATGGATATGAAGACCAGCGGGACGACCAGCATCTGAATCAGTTGCATGAAGAGGGTGCCCAAAGGTGCCAGCACGTGAGCCGAGGGTCCCATCAGATAGCCTACGAGGATACCCAGGATCATCGCGGCAAAAATCCAAAAGCTCAGGTTGCGGAGGCGTTTTTTCATTTTTTATCGCGTTTTTTTTTGGTGAGTTTCGATCGGAAAGGTTTTCTCCGCACGGGGAAGCCGTGGGTAGATAGGAAGTGGTGAACTGCCTGCTATGGAAGACTTTTTGGAAAGCCTGCCTTGGACAGATGTGGTGTCGGTATGGAAAAGTCGGTTTCGGCCGGGAGGATTCCCGGCCGAAACCGACCCCGATAGGGATTTACTGGATGAAGCCCCGGCTGCGCAACAGCGGCTCGACCGAGGGTTCGCGGCCTTTGAAGTCGCGGAACAGCACCATCGCGTCTTCGGTGTCGCCCTTGGCGAGCATCTTGTAACGGAAGTCGTGGGCCGTTTGCGGATCGAAGATGCCGTTGCGGGCAAACGAGTCGAAAGCGTCGGCATCCAGCACTTCCGCCCACAGGTAGGCGTAATATCCGGCCGAATACCCTCCGGAGAAGATGTGGCTGTAGTACGGGCTGCGGTAGCGGGGATAAATCTCGTGGATCAGCCCGATACGGTCCATCGAGGCTTTTTCAAAGGCGTTCACGTCGCGTTTTTCCACCTTGTCGAGCGTGTGCCAGTCCATGTCCAGAATACCGGCGGCCAGAAATTCGGTCGTGGCGAAGCCTTGTCCGTAGGTATCGGCCTGACGGATTTTGTTTACCAGCGAGTCGGGGATGACCTCGCCCGTCTGATAGTGCGTGGCGTAGAGTTGGAGTACTTCGGGGTGCATGGCCCAGCGTTCCATGATCTGGGAGAAGAGTTCCACGAAGTCGTGCTGTACGTTGGTACCGGCCAGGCTTTCGTATTGGACGTCGGTGAGCAGGCTGTGCAGGCAGTGGCCGAACTCATGGAAGTAGGTCTTCACGTCGTCGATGGACAGCATCGGCGGGGTGTCTCCCACCGGTTTGGGGAAGTTGGTGGTGAGCGATACCACCGGAATGCGGCGTACTCCGTCCACGTATTTTTCGCTGCGGTAGTCCGTCATCCAGGCTCCGGGGCGTTTGCTGGCGCGTACGTAATAGTCGCAGTAGAGGATGCCCATCAGGGTGTCGCGGTCGTCGTATACTTCGAAGACCCGTACGTCGGGGTGGAATACCGGCATGTCGTCGCGCTGGCGGAAGGTCAGTCCGTAGAGTTTGTTGCAGACGGTGAAGATGCCTTTGGTGACGTTATCGACCGTGAAGTAGGGTTTGGTGTCCTCCTCGGAGAGGTTGTACTTTTCGGAGCGGATCTTGTCGGCGTAGTACCACCAGTCCCACGGTTCGGCACGGAAATCGCCGCCTTCCCGGTCGATGTAGGCCTGGATCTCGGCGAGTTCTTCCTTGGCCTTTTTCAGGGCGGGCTTCCACACCTGGTACATCAGCTGGTAAGCAGCCTGGGGGGTCTTGGCCATGTTCTCGTCCAGCATGTAGGCTCCCCAGTTGTCAAAGCCCAGCAGTTGGGCTTTTTCCACCCGGAGGTTGACCATCGAGTCGACGATCGCTTTGTTGTCGGCGTCGTTGTTGCGGTCGCAGCGCTGTACGTAGCCTTCGATCACCTTTTCCCGCAGGTCGCGGCGGGTGGAGTAGGTAACGAAGGGAATCCAACTGGGTTTTTGCATCGTAACCACGTAGCCTTCCTCGCCCAGCGCCTTGGCATCGGCGGCCATCGAGGCTTTTACGGCTTCCGGCAGGCCGTCGAGGTCGTTTTCACCCAGGCGGATGACGATGTCGTTGGTCTCCTTGAGCACGTTGTTGCCGAAGGTGAGCGAAAGGGAGGCCAGGGCGGAGTTGATCTCGCGCAGGCGGGCTTTCTTGTCCTCGGGCAGGTTGATGCCGGAACGCTCGAAGCCTTTGTACAGTTTTTCCGTCAGACGGGCTTTTTCACCCGTCAGACCGAGCGAGTCGCGGTGGTCGTACACGTATTTGATGCGCTGGAACAGGCCTTCGTTGAGGGCGATGTTGTCGTAGTGGGCGGTGAGCAGCGGGGTAACTTCCTCGGCAATGGCGTCCAGGGTGTCGTTGGTATTGGCTTCGGTGATGTTGAAGAAGACCATCGATACCCGGGAGAGCAGGTCACCGGAATTTTCGTAGGCCAGCACCGTGTTTTCAAAGGTGGGCGTTTCGGGGTTGGCCACGATCGAGTCGATCTCGGCGCTGTGCTGTTGGATGCCTTCCAGAAAAGCCGGCTTGTAGTCTTCGTTGGTGATCCGGTCGAAGGGAGGCACCTGGTACGGAGTGTCGTACGCGGAGAAAAATGGATTCATGTGTTCCTGTTGTTTGGCCGCGCAGCTCGCCAGCAAAGCGCAGACGGCTGCCGCGATGAGGATTCGTTTACTTTTCATATAGATGTTTTTATCGAATATTTACAATTATTTACAATTCCTTTTCCCGAAGGGTTCCCCGGTGCGTGCGGTCGGTGCAGAAGCCGACGGGACGGAACCCGCGGGCGGAGTAGAACTCGTTCAGAGCCTGGTTGTCGGCCCGGCAGTCCAGGCGGAGGACTTGATAGCCATGTTCCTGCGCCCAATGCTGGCAATAGTTCAACAGTACGGCCCCGGCGCCCCGCGCTCCGGGGGCGGAAGCCAGGTTGTGCAGGTACAGGGCGCCGGGGCGTTCCTTGCCCGCCCAGTAGGGGTCCTGGTCGGCCAGGGCGATCAGTCCGCAGACCGTGCCCGAGGCATCGCGGGCTACGAGGAGTTTTCCTTCGGCCAGTTTCCCTTCGAAGTAACTGCGGGGAAAGAAATTTTCGTAGCCTTCCCATTGGACGATGTGGCGTTCGGCGAGCCACTGCTGACGCTGACGGAGGATCTCCAAGATCGCTTCCAGGTCGGTGGGCAAGGCGGCGGATACGGTATAGTCGTGGTTCATGGACTGGAAAATCAACGGTTTTGGCCCAGCCAACCTTCGCGGTCCAGGCTGCGGTATTGGATGGCTTCGGCTACGTCCTGGGGGGCGATGTCCTGCCGCTCGGCCAAGTCGGCGATGGTGCGGGATACCTTCAGGATACGGTCGTAGGCGCGGGCGGAAAGCGAGAGGCGTTCCATGGCGGTCTTGAGCAGTGCGCGGGAGCGGTCGTCCAGGCGGCAGAACTCGTCGAGGGAGCGGGGGTCCATCTGGGCGTTGCAGGTGATGCCCGGCCGGTCGGCAAAGCGGCGTTGCTGGGTCTGGCGCGCGCGGACTACTCGGGCCCGGATGGCCGAGGAGGGTTCGCCGCGACGTTCGTCGGAGAGTTGGTCGAAATTGACCGGTTCGACTTCGATGTGCAGGTCGATCCGGTCCAGCAGCGGCCCGGAGATCTTGCTGAGGTAGCGCTGGATTTCGGCCGGCGACGAAGAGAAGGCCTTCGTCGGGTCGGCAAAGCCGCCCGAGGGGCTGGGGTTCATCGAGGCGATGAGCATGAACGAGGCCGGGAAGCAGACCGACTGCCGCGCCCGGGAGATGGTCACGATGCGGTCTTCGAGCGGTTGGCGCAAGACCTCGAGCACGGATTTTTGAAATTCGGGCAGCTCGTCCAGAAACAGCACGCCGTTGTGTGCCAGGGAGATTTCGCCCGGCTGGGGGTATTGGCCGCCCCCGACCATCGCTACGTTGGAGATGGTGTGGTGCGGGCTGCGGAAAGGCCGTACGGTCATCAGTCCGCTGTGGGCGGAGATCTTGCCGGCGACCGAATGGATCTTGGTGGTCTCAAGCGCTTCGGAAAGGGTCATGGGCGGCAGGATGGTTGCGATGCGTTTGGCCAGCATCGTCTTTCCGCTGCCGGGAGGCCCGACCATGATGACGTTGTGCCCGCCGGCGGCCGCGATCTCCAGGGCACGCTTGATGTTTTCCTGGCCTTTTACATCGGCAAAGTCCAACCCGGAGCGGTTTTCGTTTTCGTAAAACAGGGCCTGGAGGTCTACGTGTTCGGCTTCGGGTTCGTAGATGCCTTTGAAAAAGGAGGTAACCTCTTCGAGGGTGTCCATGCCGTACACTTCGAGGCCTTCCACTACGGCGGCTTCGCGGGCGTTCTCACGGGGCAGGATAATGCCCCGGAAGCCTTTCTCCTGCGCCTGGATGGCGATGGGGAGCGCTCCCCGGATGCCTTTGAGCGAGCCGTCGAGCGAGAGTTCGCCCATGATCATGTAGTGGGCGGCGGGTTCGTCCGGGATCTGTCCCGAGGCGGCCAGGATGCCGATGGCGATCGGCAGGTCGAACGATGCGCCTTCCTTGCGCATGTCGGCCGGTGCCATGTTGACCGTGATCTTTTTGCCTGGCCAGCGGAAGCCGTTGGTCTCGAAGGCGGCGTTGATGCGGTGCGAGGACTCCTTGACGGCGTTGTCCGGCAGACCGACCAGGTTGTACCCCACTCCCTGCGAGATATTGACCTCGACGGTAACGGTAACGGCCGAGATGCCTTCGACGGCACTTCCGTATGTCTTTACCAACATGGCGTATGCGTGTGTTTTTTTCTATCCTTGCAAAGATAACGGTTTATGCGTTAGCAGGCCGGTTTTTTTTGCGTGAATAAAAATAGAGGGGGAAGGACGTGATTTTGCGCGCAAAAGTTAGTAATTTTGACCCGCGAAAAAACGCGAAAGAAAAACGATGCGCTCGGGAGGAATTGCCGTGTGCGGCCAAAACCCGGGCGTGTCCCCTTAAGAGAAAGAAACAAGGTATGCTACAAGTCAATTTCATCCGGGAAAACAAGCAGCGGGTGCTCGACGGGTTGGCCAAGCGCAATCTGGAGAAAGCACCGGAAATGATAGCGAAGGTCCTCGAACTGGACGACTGCAGAAAAGCGACCCAGACGTCGCTCGATGCGAATCTGGCCGAGCAAAACGCCATTGCCAAGCAGATAGGAGGGCTCTTCCGCCAGGGACGCGGCGCAGAGGCCGAAGCGCTCAAGGAAAAGACAACGGTGCTCAAGGCCGAGTCCAAGACTCTGGAGGAACGTTTGTCCGGGGTGGAAAAAGAACTTCGCGAATTGCTGTACTTGATCCCGAACGTGCCTTGCGAACAGGTGGTTCAGGGCTTCGGCGCGGAAGACAACCAGGTGGTGTTCGAAGAAGGAAATATGCCCGAGTTGTACGAAGGAGCGGTGCCGCACTGGGAGTTGGCCGAGAAGTACGACATCATCGACTTTAAGCTCGGGGTGAAGATCACCGGAGCCGGTTTCCCGGTGTACAAGGGCAAAGGTGCCCGCCTGCAGCGTGCGCTGGTCAATTTCTTCCTGGATCACAACACGGCAGCCGGTTATCTGGAAATAGAGCCTCCGCACATGGTGAACGAGGCCTCCGGCTACGGTACGGGGCAGTTGCCGGACAAGGAGGGGCAGATGTACCACAACATGCCGGACAACCTCTACATGATCCCTACGGCAGAAGTGCCGGTAACCAATATTTTCCGGGAAGAGACCCTCGCCGAGGCCGACCTTCCGGTCAAATGCACGGCTTATACGCCCTGCTTCCGTCGCGAGGCCGGTTCGTACGGTAAGGATGTGCGCGGGCTGAACCGTCTGCACCAGTTCGACAAGGTGGAGATCGTCCGGGTGGAACGCCAGGAGGATTCCTATGCGGCGCTCGACCAGATGCTGGAACACGTCAAGGGCTTGATGCGCAAGTTGGAACTTCCGTACCATATCCTGCGCCTTTGCGGAGGCGACATGGGCTTTACCTCGGCCATTACGTACGACTTCGAGGTGTTCTCCGCCGCACAGAAACGTTGGCTGGAGGTAAGTTCGGTATCCAATTTTGAAACGTTCCAGGCTACGCGCCTGCACCTGCGTTACAAGACGGCCGACGGACAGCGGAAGTTGGCCCATACGCTCAACGGTTCTTCGCTGGCCTTGCCGCGTATCGTGGCTGCTTTGCTGGAGAACAACCAGACTCCGCAGGGGATCCGTATCCCGAAGGCACTGGTGCCTTATACCGGTTTCGAGTGGATCGACTAAACCGCACAGGGGGCGATCCTTTTCCGGCCCCGGGAGCGCAAAGAGAGGCTCCGTGGGGCTTGTGGAGAGGGAGGAATGTTAAAAGTGCGGGAAATGACGAAATTTAACCGTCGAACTATTGACAAGTATGGAAGTTTTACCGTACCTTTGTCCTGTACAAGTAGAAAGTAGTTAGTAGTAGTTTCATAGTTGTAGTTTTTTAGTATAGGTTAGTTTTTAGGACTTGACAGGCTTTTTGTCAAGTTCTTTTTTTTATGCCCTTTTTCAAAAGGTATTTTTAACTGTAAATGATTGTTTGCCAACTGATATGCTCCTATTTTACCGTAAAAAAAGAACGCTCGAATGTGTGAGCGGGTGTTTGGCGTGGAAGAGTTTTTAGGAGGAGGTTGCCTGAGGTGGATAGGAGGGAGTGGTTACAGAATCCTGATGCAAAATTTCCGGGAAAAGGGGATGCCGGGAGTGGGTCGGGGTGTTTTCCGAGGGGTGGTGCGGGTGTCAGGAGATGACGAGGTAGTCCACCACCAGGTAGAGGTACCAGACGATCAGGGCAAACTTGAACCCGACGGTCAGGAAAAATCCCAGCAGAGAACCCATTGCTCCGCCGAGGGCTTTCGAGAAGTCGCCCTGGTCGGCGACCAATTCGGCGATGAAGGCTCCGATGATGGGGAAGACGAGAATGGCCAGAAAGCCCGGAAACAGGAAGGTGAACGGGGTGAAGGACCACACGGAGGCTACGATAAGCCCGATGGTAGCTCCGCGGACGCCTTTCTTGGTGCCGCCGAATATCTTCACGCCCCAGAGCGGAAGGATGAAATCCAACAGTTGCACCACTACGGCCGCTGCGGTAACCCAGATCATGGTTTGCCCCGAAAGCGCATCGTCCGAGATGAGGTAGAGGATCAGCATGGCGATCCACCCGATGGTCGTACTGGGCAGCACGGGGATGAACGTTCCCAACAGCCCCACGACGAGCATGGCGATGACGATGATGATCCAAAAGACTTCCATCTTTAATTTTTAGACGGGTTGTCCCGTTTAAGGGTTTTTCGGTTTCAAAGATAAGCAAAGGCGAACGTCGCGGCAAGGGGGAAAGCGAAGTTTTCGTATCATGCCGGTGCCGAAGGATCCCTACGGACTTATAAAAACCCGGACGTTTGTCGCCGGCAGGGATTATTTGTAAGGGTCTTCCCGGTAGGGACCGTCGTCTTCCGAAAGGATACCGAGGTAACTCATGTAGCGCGAGGGGGCGATGCGGCCCTGCTCGACGGCGCGTACGACGGCGCAATCCGGTTCGTCAGTGTGCAGGCAGTCGTGGAAGCGGCAATCGCCCTTTAGGGCGAATATTTCGGGAAAATAGTCCCCCACTTCATGGGGATCCATGTCCACCAGTCCGAATCCGCGGATGCCGGGGGTGTCGACGACGTATCCGCCGAAGGACAAGGGGAACATCTGGGCGAAGGTGGTGGTATGCTGGCCTTGGTGGTGTACAGTCGAGATTTCGGCTGTTTTGAGGTTCAGGGTACTTTCGACGGCGTTGACCAGACTGCTTTTTCCCGAGCCGGAGTGTCCGGAAAACATCGTGGTGCGCTGTTGCATCTTCTCGCGAAGCTGGTCGATGTTCTCCCCGGTGCGGGCACTGGTGCGAAGGGTGGGGTAGCCGATGTTCCGGTAGAGGTTTTCGAGTTCTTCGACGCGGGACAGGGCGTCGTCGTTGTAGAGGTCTATCTTGTTGAACAGCAATACGGCGTCGATGCGGTAGGCGCGTGCCGTGGCCAGAAAACGGTCGATGAACGTGGTGGAGGTGGGAGGGAAATCGAGGGTAACGACCAGAAATGCGGTGTCGATGTTGGCAGCCAGGATGTGGGTGCGTTTGGACAACTTGACCGAACGACGGACAATGAAGTTCTTGCGCGGGGCGATCTCCTGCACGAGTCCGTCCTGCCCGTCATCCTTTACGGTGTATTCTACCCGGTCGCCTACGGCGACCGGGTTGGTGCTTTTGATGCCGCGCAGACGCAGGTTGCCCCGGATCCGGCATTCGTAGGTCTGTCGGGAGGTCTCATCCATTACGGTGCACCAAAGGCCGGTGGTGCGCATCACGATTCCTTTCATCGGAGGTTTTCGTTTTGCGACAAAGGTCGGTATTTTCCGGGAGAGTTTGCGTTTGGGTGTTTTTTTTATGCGAGTTTTGGGTTTGCGCAGGAACAATGAGGATCTTTCGAATCTGAAAACTTCACCCCTCCCCTTGCCGCAGCGTCCGCCTTTGCCTATCTTTACCTTGTGATTGGCCAAAAAATAACAAAACCATCAAGTCTTATGAAAACAATACGGATGATCGCCGCTTCGGCGGCGCTGTTGGCAGTAGCTTCGTGTGGCGATGCCCGCGCCGGCGCTGCGGCTACCGATACCGGCATCGAGCAGCAGAACCCCGAGGGGGTAACGGTGCAAAAGGTCGATACGCTCACTTTGGTAACCTTGAAGGGCAACGAGGGCGAGAAGCGTATGCCCAACAAACTTTTCTACGGACAGGCCGATTCGGCAAAGGTGGAGCGTCTTTCACCCGAAGGTTCGGTGCCTTCGTCGATCAGTTGCTTTGTAGTCTGCACGCAGGGGAAGAACATTCTCTTCGATACGGGTAACGGCGCTGCACGAGGGGGCAAGATGCTCGAACGCTTGAAGGCCGCAGGTATCGAACCGGAAGAGATCGACCTTGTCATGCTGACGCACTTCCACGGCGACCATATAGGAGAGTTGGTCGCTGCCGACAGCGCGGTGTTCCCCCGGGCTCAAGTGTATGCTCCCGAGGAGGAATATGCGGCGTGGTCGGCGATGGAGGGCGAAGGGGCGGAGATGGCGATGCAGGCTCTGGCGGCCTACGAAGGGCGTCTGCACCGGTTTCTCTATACCGACGAATTGCCGCTCGGGGTCAAGGCTCTGGCGGCTCCGGGACATACGCCCGGACATACGGTCTATCAGATAGGACGGATCTTCGTGGCGGGCGACCTGATCCATGGTTTTGACTTGCAAATACAGGACCTCGACATCTGTCCGAGTTACGACAGCGATCCGAAGCAAGCGGCCGAGACCCGAAAGCGGTACATCGACTACATAAGACAGAACGAGCTCACAACGGCCGGCATGCACTTTCCGGGTAACGGGGTCAAGGATCGTTTGTAGTCGTCCGAGCCATCCCTTGCCCGGGCGGGGCGGGGGAAACGGTTCTCTTGAGGCTGTCTTTCCGGCGGGAAAGGCGGCCTTTTTTTCGCATCAGCGGATGTTTCGGCCTGTTTGGACGAGAAAACTTTGCGTACTTCCTCGTCGGTGTGGCGGCTTTTCACTACATTTGCTTTCATGGATCGAAACGACCGGAAAGACATTCGAACCCTCACCCGGGAGCAACTCCGTGCGTTCTTTGCCGAAAGGGGCTGGGGCGCTTACCGAGGGGGGCAGGTGCACCGCTGGCTGTGGCAGAAGGGGGCGACGGATTTTGCGCAGATGACCGACCTTCCGGCTTCGGTGCGGGAGGCGCTCGGGCAGGAATTTTGCATCAGACGCATCGCTGCGGTAACTTCGCAGGTGTCCGAAGACGGTACGGTAAAAAATGCGATCCGCCTCGATGACGGCGCGGTGGTGGAAAGCGTGTTGATCCCGGCCGAAGACCGTACGACGGTTTGCGTGTCGTGCCAAAGCGGTTGCCGGATGGGGTGTGCGTTTTGCGCTACGGCGCGCATGGGAGGGGTGCGGGATCTTTCGGCCGGAGAGATCTACGACCAGGTAACCTTGGCCGATGCCCAAAGCCGCGAGCGTTTCGGCCGGGGACTGTCCAACATCGTCTTTATGGGCATGGGCGAACCGACGGCCAATTACACGGAGGTGTCCCGGGCCATCGGGCTGATCACTTCCGAAGAGGGCTTGGGCATGGCCGGACACCGCATTACCGTTTCTACGGCGGGCAATGCGCGGATGATCCGCCAGATGGCCGACCAGGGGGCGAAGTTCCACCTGGCCATTTCGCTTCATTGGGCCGTTCAGCAGCGGCGCGAGACGATCATGCCGGTGGCCAAGGCTTTCCCCTTGGCGGAACTGGCGGAAGCGGCGGCCTATTGGTATGCGCGTACCCGCGATCGGGTAACGTACGAATACATCGTGTGGGACGGGCTCAACGATACCCGCGAGGATGCCGAGGCTTTGGTGCGTTTTTGCCGCCGGGCGCCGTCGAAAGTCAACCTGATCGAATACAACGCCATCGGCGATGCCCGTTTTCGGGCGGCGAAACCGCAGGCGATGCAGATGTACCAGCAGGTGCTGGAGCAGGCCGGGATTACCGTAGTGGTGCGGTATTCCAAGGGACGGGACATCGATGCGGCGTGCGGCCAGTTGGCCGGGCGGGAGAAAGCGAAAGAATGATTATCTTTACCCCTTTCCGCGCAGGGAAAATGCAGGAAAAAACAAGTCTATGGGTGCAGTCGAGATGATACGCCGGCCGATCGAGGCCGAAATGGATGTGTTTGAAAAGAAGTTCCGCGACGCGATGTCTTCGGGCGTTCCGTTGTTGGACCGGGTGTTGTACTACATCGTGCGGCGGAAAGGGAAGCAGATGCGCCCGATGTTCGTCTTCCTGACCGCCAAGATGCTGGGCGGAGAAGCTCCCTTGCCCGAGGCGACCTATCGGGCGGCGACGCTGATCGAGATGGGGCATACCGCTTCGCTGGTACACGACGATGTGGTGGATGAGAGCGACCGGCGGCGCAACTTTTTTTCGGTCAATGCCGTATGGAAAAACAAGATCGCCGTCCTGGTGGGCGACTACATGCTGACCCAGGCGCTGACCCTGGCGGTGGATTACGGCGAGTTCGACATGTTGCGCGAGGTGGGGCATACCGCCAAAAGGATGTCCGAGGGAGAATTGCTCCAGATCGAGAAAGCCCGTCGGCTCAACATCACCGAGGAGGTTTACTACGATGTGATCCGGGGAAAGACCGCTTCGCTCATCGGCGCCTGCACTGCCGTGGGGGCGATCTCGGTGGGGGCGGACAAGGCGACGGTGGACCGGATGCGGGAGTTGGGACTGCTGTGCGGGATGGCTTTCCAGATCAAGGACGACCTGTTCGACTATACCGAGGAGAAGATCGGCAAACCGACCGGCATCGACATCCGCGAGCAGAAAATGACCCTTCCGCTGATCTACGTGCTCAACCAAGTGTCCAAGGACGAGCACAAATGGATGGTGAACATCGTAAAGCGGCACAACAAGGACAAGAAACGCGTCCGCGAACTGATCGACTTCGTGCGCTCCCGCGGCGGACTGGAATACGCCGAGGCGAAGATGAACGCATTCAAGGACCAGGCCATGGACATCCTCTCGCGGTGTCCGTCCTCGCAGGCACGGACCTCTCTGGAAGAAATGGTGCGTTACTGCACCGAACGGAAAATATGAAGCAAGCATTGGAAGAAGGACAAGCCTTGAAAGAAGAAAAACAACCGGCCGCATCCCGGCCGTTGATCCTGGTAACCAACGACGACGGCATCGAAGCCCCCGGCATCCGCCATCTGGTGCGGTTGATGAGCCGCCTGGGGGAGGTTTGGGTCGTCGCTCCCCAGAAGGGACGCAGCGGGATGGGGCATGCCATCACGATCAACAATATCCTCACCTATCGGGAATGCCCGCCCCGGGACGGAGCCGTACGGGAGTTCGCCTGCTCGGGCACCCCGGCAGACTGCGTAAAACTGGCCAAAAACGAACTGCTCGAACGTCTGCCCGATCTGTGTGTCTCGGGCATCAACCACGGGTCGAATGCCGCGATCAACGTGATCTATTCCGGGACGATGGCCGCGGCCCTGGAAGGAGGGATCGAGGGGATCCCTTCGGCGGGGTTTTCCCTGTGCGACCACGACCCCTCGATGGATCTTTCTCCGCTGGACGAAACGATCCAGCACCTCTGCACCCGCATGCTGGAACAGGGACTTCCGGCGGAGACGGTACTGAACGTCAATTTCCCCACCGGCCCGATCAAAGGGGCCAAACTCTGCCGGCAGGCAAAAACCCGCTGGGCGCAGGAGTTCGAACGCAGAGCTTTCCCGCGCGGGGAGGACAGTTACTTTTGGCTGGTCGGTCAGCCGGTGTGCATGGATACGGGCGAGGATTCCGACGAATGGGCTTTGGCGCACGGATATGCTTCGATCGTGCCGATAACGTTCGACCTGACGGCTTACCGGGCGATGGACTCCCTGCGGGATTGGGAACTTTGATCTGGGGATACCGATGAAATACTACATCATAGCCGGCGAAGCCTCGGGAGACCTCCACGGGTCGAACCTGGTGCGTGCCCTGCGGGATGTCGATCCGCAGGCCCGGATACGCGCCTGGGGGGGCGATCTGATGCAGCAGGCGGGGGCCGAGGTGGTCAAGCATTACCGCGACCTGGCTTTCATGGGCTTTGTCGAGGTGGTGGCCAACCTGCGTACCATCCTGCGCAACATCCGTTTTTGCAAGCGCGACATCGAGGCTTTCGCGCCCGATGCGGTGATCCTGGTGGACTATCCGGGGTTCAACCTGCGGATCGCCAAGTGGTGCCGGCAGAAGGGGTATCGGACGGTCTATTACATCTCGCCGCAGGTGTGGGCCTGGAAGGAAGGACGGGTAAAGGCGATCCGCCGCAATGTGGACCGCATGTTGGTGATCCTTCCCTTTGAAAAAGATTTTTACCGCCGCCATCACTATCCGGTGGAATACGTGGGACATCCGCTGTTGGATGCGTTGGCTCGACGTTCGGTGCCCGATCCCGAGGCTTTCCGGCGGGAGGAGGGGCTGGACGGCCGGCCGGTGGTAGCGCTGCTGCCTGGCAGCCGTTCGCAGGAGATCCGGGCGATGTTGCCCGTGATGGCCCGAATGGCGGAGGTGTATCCCGAGTATCAGTTTGTGGTGGCCGCTACGCCGGTGCAGCCGGGGGAATTGTACGACCGTCTGCTCGCTTCCCGACCGATAAAACGGGTGACGGGGCGTACCTACGATCTCCTTTCGGTGGCGCATGCGGCGTTGGTTACCTCGGGGACGGCGACTTTGGAAACGGCCTTGCTGGGTATTCCGGAAGTGGTGTGCTACAAGGGTTCGCCGGTGTCGTACCTGATCGGGCGAATGGTGGTCAAGGTGCCGTTCATCTCGCTGGTCAATCTGATCGCCGGCCGGGAGGTGGTCAAGGAACTGATCCAAGGGGCGATGAACCCGAGGAATCTCTCCCGGGAACTGGGACGGATCCTTTCGGGGCAGGCGCGGGAGAAGATGTTGGAGGATTTTGCTTCGATCCGGCATCTGCTGGGCGATGGGGGTGCTTCGCAGCGGGCGGCGGAGGCCATCGTGGGGTTCTTGCGCCAGGAGGAGGATCAGCAGACGGAGTGCCGGTAAGGGGGGCGGTGCGGAAAGGGGCTTTCCCTTTTTCAATTAGTTTTTGCATCAAATCGGTGTCCTCATGCAGCGATATGCCACAGCGGTGTTTTTTGCGGCGATGGCCCTCGGGGTGCTTCTGTGCCGAGGGTTGCCCGTGGTGCTGTGGGGTTTGGCGGCTCTGCTGGCGGCGGGGACGGGGATATTCCTGTATTTTTCCAAAGGGAGCAAGTCCCTGGGCACGGGCTCGGGGGTAGGGCTGGCTTTGGTCTTGGCGGTGTTCTTTGCCGGAGGCTGGCGCGGGGGGCTTTACTTCTCCCGGATGGATGCGGTGCAGGAGGCGTTGCCGTGGTATCAGCCGGTAGAATATACGGCGCGGGTCTCTCAAGTGCCCTCCTATGGGGGAAAGCAGGTGCGGTATGTCCAGTTGGACGAGTTTTGTGCCGGGCGGCAAGGGTGTCTCCCGCGGGAATATGCCTGGACGATGGCGGTACCGTTGTCCGATACGCTCGAAGTGGGCGATCGGGTGGAGGGGCGGGCCGTGCTGTTGCCTTTGCAGGGGGCGCTTTGGGCGGGAGAACCGGATTTCCGGAGCATTCAACGGCACAAGGGCGTAGTGGGACAGCTGCGCGATGCGGGGTATCGGGTCGTGGGCCGGGAGGGGTTTTCCGGCAGTGCGCTGCGCGAGGCGGTGCGGGGTGCGGTGCGGGAGGCTTTGATGCGCGGCGGGGTGAGCCGCAGCGCGGCGGAACTGACCTTGGCGGTGTTGCTGGGCGACAAGGGGGCGATAGACCCGCAGACGAAAAAGGCCTACCAGCTTTCCGGGGCGATGCACCTGCTGGTGGTCTCCGGACTGCACGTGGGGATCGTGGCGGGGATCGTCTTGGCCTTGACTTTTTTCCTTAAGCGGCGTCGGGGACTGCGTACGGCGGTGGTATTAGCCCTGTTGTGGGGCTATGGTTTCCTGACGGGGTATTCCCCGCCGATCCTGAGGGCTTTGTGGATGTTTTCGGTGTTGCTGCTTTCCCGTTTGGGAAAGGGGAGGTACTTTTCTTTGGGTGCGTTGTGTCTGGCGGGATGGGTGGATCTGGTACTCCGACCGCAGGATATTTATTCGGCTGGGTTTCAGATGAGTTATGCGGCTACGGCGGCGGTGATCCTCTCGTACGGGCCGATAGCCCGGGTGAGCCGGGGATGGAAGGCGGGGTGGCGTTTTACGGGGCGTTTGCTGGGGGTGACCCTGGCGGCGCAACTGGCTTTGCTACCCTTTATCCTGTATTATTTCGACTATCTGAATCTGCTTTTCCCAGTGGCCAATCTGTTGCTGGTCCCCTTGGTGAGTTATGGGGTGATCCCGATCGGGGGGCTGCTGACCGTGTTGTCGTGTGCAGGGCTGCAGGTGCCGTGGCTGGCGGGGGTGTACAATGTCCTGACGGATTTTTGCACGGGGGTGGCTTCGGAGATTTCGCAGCGCGATTTTTTTGCGGTGTCGGGTGTGGGGCTGTCCTTGGGCGGGGCTTTGCTGGTGGGGGCACTCTGCGCGGGGGTGTTCGTATGGCGAAGGAGCAGGCGGTGGGCGTTGGCACTGGTTTTGTGGGGAGGGGTGGCTTTCTGTGTGGAATACTTGTGCGCGCGGCCGGTATATCCTTTCGTGGGAAAAAAGGATGGTGGATATGTGTTGGCGGTAGATGAAGAGCGACAGGTGAAGTTGGAGCGCGGGACGGTGGTGCGGGTCGGGGATCGGACGATCCGGGCTTTCCCGCGGCGGGGGGAATGTACTTCGGGGGGCGAGGAGATTCTGTTGGTGCGGGAATTTGCCGAGCCTGAGCGTCCTCCGGCGGGGATTGTGCTGGCGGGCGACGCATGGTGGGAAGATGCCTTCCGGTGGCGAGAGTATGCGCGCAAGTGGAATGTCCCGCTGTACGATATGCGCGAGCGGGGATATTTCCGCTGCGGGGAGCGGTGGAAGGCCTCCGAGGGGATGCGAAAATAAAAACGGGGTATTTGCGAAGAAGCAAGGTTTTTTTGTATACCTTTGGGTAAAGGCAACATAAAATACAGATGGCTATGAAAAATTCGACGATGAATGTGATCATTGCTTCGGTGGCGGCGGTGATCTTGGTGGTGGTGGCGGTAAATGGTTTCAAGGACCGCAACCAGGCGCAGAATTCCGTTTCGGTAACGGGAATGGCTTCCCGGGATTTCGTCTCCGATCTGATCGTGTGGCGAGGGAGTTATTCGGTGAAGGACTTCAATCTGGCTTCGGGGTACAAGAAACTGGAGGCCGATGCGGAAAAGGTAAAAAAATATTTGCTGGACAATGGCTTGAAGGAGTCGGACTTTGTGTTTTCGGCGGTGAACTTCTACAAGGATTATACCACGACCTACCATCAGGGGGGAGGATCGACTTCGACTTTCAACGGGTATGTGCTCTCCCAGTCGGTGGAGATCACTTCGAACGAGGTGGATCGGATCGAGGGTTTGTCCCGAAACGTTACTTCGCTGATCAACCAGGGGGTGGAGTTTTCCTCGGAGGCTCCGCAGTATTACTACACGAAACTTTCGGAACTGAAGCTGGAGATGATCGCTCAGGCGAGCGAAGACGGGCTTCGTCGGGCGCAGCAGATCGTGGAAAATGCAGGGGGTAAGATAAAAGATTTGCAAAGCGCTTCGCTGGGGGTGTTCCAGATCACGGCGCAAAACTCCAACGAGGAATATTCCTACGGGGGTACGTTCAATACTTGGTCGAAAGGGAAGACGGCTACCATTACCGTGCGGCTGAAGTATCAGGTAAAATGACCGCTTCGGGCGATCCCCAGGCATCGATGGGTTCGGCGAAAAGCGCCGAACCCATTTTTCGTTGGATACGAAAAATGCAGGCTCCATATGTGGAGCCTGCATCGATGCTTGGGGACAAGGACAGTCAATCTTCCGCTGGCAGCCCGATGGCCACCGGAGCCGAATCATCGGCCTTTTTCACCGGTACCAATCCCACCGTCAACCGGTCGTTGGTCGAAAGCCGTCCCTCGGTCGAAACACTCGTCGAGAAATCTTCCTCCCGCACTCCCATGGAGGAGATCAGGTACGATTTGAGCACCAGTGCCCTTTGCCGCGCCCGTGCATACGCCTCTTGCTCGGCCATGTCCACCGGAGCAATGTTGGAAGCCACCCGAATGCGGTATTCTCCCCGGTCGATCGCCGCACGGTACTCGCGGATATTCTCCGAAATCGCCTCCAGCGAGGAACGATTCTCACCCACATCGGTGCGCAGGACCTCCGATGTCCCGGAAAACCGCACCGGATACGTTTGGAAGGCAGCCGGAAGGCTCCCCGAAGACGAAGCAACCATCCCCGTGGAGACCGTTTGAGCCTCGCTCGGCTCACACAGCAAGGCTACCAGGGTAGCCGGAAGGAGCAGGAAGTTCTTTTTCATCGTGTAGCGTGTTTTTTTAATCGTTGCAGTAAATATCGTGCGATTGTTCGGCACATTCCCCGCTCTTTTCCAACTCGAGCGTCGCGTGTTGTATCCCCACACCGGTCAGCGCGTCCTTGACCGCGTGTTTTATCTCTTTCTCTTCGGCCAGATCGTCCACCACAACGTGCGCCGTGAGGGCGTTTTCCGTTGTACTCAAAGCCCAGATATGCAGGTGGTGCACCCCGATGACCCCTTTCTGGTCCAGCATCGTCTGCTTGACTTTCTTCGGGTCGATGCCCCGCGGTACCCCGTCCAGCGTCAGGGTCATGCTGTCGCGCAACAGTCCCCACGAGGAAAACAGAATGACCACACCCACTACGATCCCGATGAGCGGATCGACGATGTACCATCCCGTCAGCTGGATCACCACACCGGCTATGAGTACCCCCACCGATACCAGGGTGTCAGCAGCCATGTGCAGGTAAGCTCCCTTGACATTCAGATCGTGGTCTTTTCCCTTGAAAAACAGATAGGCTGTAAATGCATTGACCAATATCCCGATACCGGCCACCCATGCCACCACATCTCCCTGAACGGGGGACGGATGCAGGATCTTTTCCACGCTCGACCACAGGATGGCGGCTACGGCCACAAACAGCAACAGGGCATTGACCAGCGAGACGAGGATCGTCATCCGCTTGTAACCGTAGGTGTATTTCTGCGAAGGCTGGATGCGCATCATCCGGAAAGCCAGCAGAGCCAGCAGCAGCGAAAAGACGTCGCTGAGGTTGTGCCCGGCATCCGAGAGCAGTGCCAACGACCCGAGCCACAAACCGGCTCCTGCTTCTACCAGCACAAAGGCCAGGTTGAGCACGATCCCGAGGATAAAATTCCGGCCCGTCGTCTGGTCGTAGGTTAGGGCAGGATGATGGTGGTGATGTTCGTGTGCCATGAGAAAAGGAAGTAAAAAGATGATTGGTACAAAGATACTTCTTTTTTCTCTTTTTGGGAAACGTCATTCGCCCGTTCTCCGGGAGTGGAATAGGATCAGGATTTTTGTCCCTTTCCCGGGGCATCGTCTTCGGGATTCCACCCACCGCCCAAGGCCTTGTAGAGCTGTACCAGGGCTATCTGTTCGTCGCGAACCGCATTGCTCAGACCGGTCTGCGCATCGAAGTATTCCCGCTGGGCATCCAGCACGTCCAGGTAACGGATCACCCCGTTGATGTATTGGTACTGCGCCAGTTCCATGTATTTCTTGGCCGACTGTTCCAAACGCTGCTTCAACTGGTGTGCTTCGCGGGCCTTGTTGTAGGCCACGATGGCGTCGCTGACTTCCCGGAAAGCGTTCTGTACACTCTTTTCATATTGATAGACGGCCTGTTGGTAGGCGGCTTGTTCGGCTTTGTAGGTGGCTTTCTTTTTCCCGGCGGCGAAGATCGGCGAGAGAAGGTTGCCGCCGATCAGTCCGTACGGCGACTCGAACAGGGTGCTCAATACGTCGGTCTCCAAACCGTAAACTCCCGAGAAGACGAGCCGGGGGAACCGGTCGGTATAGGCCATGCCCACGGCGGCGTTGGCCTCGATGAGGCGTTGTTCGGCCTCCATCAGGTCGGGACGGCGTTGCAACAGGGTGGAAGGGAGTCCTACCGGGAGACTTTCGGGAAGGTATTCCCCTTGGGGAAGCGTCCCCCGGGGAATATCACCGCCGGGATAGGCTCCGGTAAGCAGGGACAGGTCGTTTTCCGTGGCGGCAATCTCGCGTTCCAGTTCCGGGATGAGGGTGGCGGTGCGGGCCTGTTCTACCAGCGCCTGCTGGTAGGTGATCTCTGAAGTAAGCCCCCCTTCGAAGCGGATCTTTGCCTGGTGAACCCCTTCCTGCCGGATGGCGAGGGTCTGCTGGACGATCTCCAGTTCGTTGTCCAGCGCCATCAGTTCGAAGTACGACTGGGCTACTTGGGCGATCAGGGTGATTTGCAGCGCGCGGCGAGCCTGAACGGATTCCAGATATTCCGCGATGCTCTTCTGGCGTCCCCAGCGCAAGTGTCCCCACAGGTCGATTTCCCACGAGAAGAGGAGTTTCCCTTCGAAGGTATTCGTGGCGGTTTCCCCCTTTCCGCCGTAGTTTTCGAATTCCCGTTCGCCGGCGACTTTGGCCGAGATATCAGGCAACAGGTTGGCTGTCTGGATGCGCTTGCGGTAGGCCATCTCCCGGATGCGTTCGGTGGCGGTGAGCAGGTCTTTGTTGTGCTCCAGGGCTTTGCGGATGAGTTTTTGCAGCGTCGTATCGGTATAGACTTCCCACCACTGCACATCGGCCAGGGTCAGGGAGTCCGCCCGGTCGGGTGCAAAACTTTGGGGTAGTTGCAGCTCGGGGGCCGTGTAGCGTTTTCCGACCATGCACGAGGACAGGCCGATGCTGGCCAGCAGCAGGAGCAGCCCTACGGCCGCCGTATGTTTCGAGAGGGATTTCATGCGCGAAGTCGTTTTATCCGGTCTTTGGCCCGGTATATCATCACGAAAAAGAAAGGCACCAGTACGATCCCGACGCTCACCGCAACCAGCATGCCGAAGAATACGCCGGTACCGATGGCTTGTCGGCTGGCCGAACCGGGGCCGCTGGCCAGGACCATGGGCACCATTCCCAGGATAAAGGCCATCGAGGTCATCATCACCGGGCGGAAACGCAGGCGGGCGGCGGTGAGTGCCGCGTGGACGACGTCTTCGCCCCGGGAGACCTGTTCCTTGGCAAATTCGACGATCAGGATAGCGTTCTTGGCGGCCAGTCCGATGAGGGTTACCAGTCCGATCTGGAAGTAGATGTTGTTTTCCAGCCCGCAGACAGCCAGCCCCAGGTAGGCCCCCAGCACCGCCACGGGCAGCGACAGGATGACCGACAGCGGGATGGACCAGCTTTCGTACAAGGCCGAAAGGAACAGGAAGACGAAAAGGAAGACCAGCATCAGGATAAGGCCGATCTGTCCGCCGGCTTGTTTTTCCTGGTAGGACAGCCCGCTCCATTCGATGCCGATGTTCGAGGGAAGGTGCTCCCGGGCGATGTCTTCCATCACTTTCATGGCCTGCCCCGAGCTGTAACCTTTGGCCGCCTCGCCGGTGATCACGGCCGAGGTGAACATGTTGAAGCGTTTGATCGTTCCCGCCCCGGTGGTATAGCTGGTGGTGCCGAGCGCCGTCAGGGGGATCATCGTGCCGTTGCCGCTGCGCACGAAAAACAGGTTGATGTTGTCGCGGTTGGAGCGGTAGGGAGCTTCGGCCTGGATGTAAACCTTGTAGATGCGGTTGAACATGTTGAAGTCATTGACGTACACCGAGCCGGTGAAGGCTTTCAAGGTCGAGAAAATGTCGGTCATCGGCACGCCGAGGATCTTGGCCTTGTCGCGGTCCACGTCGAAGTACAGTTGGGGGATCTCCGGCTGCATCGAAGAGGATACGCCCGAGATTTCCTTGCGGCGCGAAGCGTAATAGAGCAGGGTGTCGGCCGCCTGGACCAGGTCGTCGTATGTGGCGTCGCCCCGGGCTTCGAGTTGCATCTCAAATCCGCCCGAGGAGCCCAGTCCCGGGATTACCGGCGGGGTAAAGATATAGACCTTCGCCTCGGGGTATTTTTGCATTTCTTCCTTGATCTGCTGGGTGAGTTCCTGGATCGTCTTGTGGCCGCGTTCCCCCCAGGGTTTGAGTACGACGGTGAGCTCGCTGCTGCGGCTTTGGTTGCCACCCACCCGCGGGCTGCTGCCGTTGACATCGAGCACGTAGTCCACCTCGGGAAGGCTCATCAGGTAGGCTACGGCGCGTTGGGTAACCTTCCGGGTGCGTTCCAGGGTAGCGCCTTCGGGCAGTTCGAGTTCGATGCGGAAATTGCCCTGGTCTTCCTGCGGTATGAAACTGGTGGGGATCCACCGGTTCATCGCTACGATGGCGATCAATCCCACCCCGAACCACAGCCATACGCGCCGCGAGCGGGGAATGGCCCAGCGGATGAGGTTCACGTACCGGTGATTGCCTTCGGTGAGCCAGCGGTCGATGGTGCGGAAGACGACGTTTTTCGGTTTGTTGGGGTCGTTGGGACGCAGGATCAGCGCACACATGGCCGGGCTGAGGGTCAGCGCGACGACCGTCGAGATGAGTACCGATACGGCGATGGTCACGGTAAACTGCCGGTACAGGATGCCGGTGATGCCGCCCAGAAAGCTCACCGGGACGAATACGGCGCACAGCACCAGCGAAGTGGCGATGAGCGCTCCGGTGAGGCCCTTCATCGCTTTCTGCGTGGCGTGGAAGGCATCCAGTTTTTCTTCCTCCATGATGCGTTCGACGTTTTCCACCACCACGATGGCGTCGTCCACCACGATACCAATGGAGAGGATAAGGCCCAGGAGGGTCATCAGGTTGAGGGAAAAACCGAAGATGAGCATGAAGCCGAAG
The DNA here is from genome assembly GCA_002314265.1 of Flavobacteriales bacterium UBA1820. Lineage (GTDB taxonomy): Bacteria > Bacteroidota > Bacteroidia > Flavobacteriales > UBA1820 > Merdimorpha. Next base: position 1,649 of record DCEW01000025.1, on the reverse strand, counting down.
GTGCCCACCAGCGAGATGGGGACGGCGATCAGCGGGATGAGCGTCGCCCGCCAGTTCTGCAGGGAGAGGTACACCACCAGAATAACCAGGAAGAGGGCTTCGAAGAGGGTTTTGTACACCTTGTGGATCGAAGCGGAGATGTATTCGGTGTTGTCCAACGGAATCTCGTAGTGGATGCCCTCGGGGAAGGTTTTGCTCAACTGTTCCAGTTCGGCCTTTACCCGGGCTACGACATCCATGGCGTTGGCGCCGGGGAGCATGTAGATGCGCAGTACGGCCGCGTTTTTCCCGTTCATGCCGCTTTCGGTGGTGTAGGAGGAGGCTTCCAGGGAGATCCGTGCCACGTCTTTCAGGCGGATGATGGATCCGTCGGCATTGGCACGTACCACGATGTTTTCAAATTGGGAAACATCGCTCAGACGTCCTTCGGCCGTGATGGGAATGGTGATGTCCACATCGGTGGCGGGTTGTTGGCCCAGCACGCCGGCGGCCGATTCGCGGTTTTGTTCCTTGATGGCGTTCTGGATGTCCTGCACCGTCAGGCCAAATCCGGACAGGCGGTCGGGGAGCAGCCAGATCTGCATGGCGTAGTACCGGCTGCCCACGTTGGATACGCGGCCTACTCCGGGAATGCGGCGGAGCATATCCAGAACGTTCATCGTGGCGAAGTTGCTCAGGTAGATCTCGTCGAACTTCGGGTCGTCCGAGGTCAGGCACAGGGTGAGCAGTTGGCTGGAGGCCTGTTTGTCCACCGAGATGCCGTTTTGGATCACTTCGGCCGGCAGGCGGGATTCGGCCAGTTTGACCCGGTTTTGGATCTCGACCGCCGCCAGGTCGGCATCGGTGGACAGGTCGAAGGTTACGGTGGCGGAAAACCCTCCCGAATTGGTGCTGCTGGACTCCATGTAGATCATGCCGGGAGTCCCGTTGAGTTCCTGTTCGATGGGGGTGCCCACGGCTTGCGATACGGTCAGGGCACTGGCTCCGGGGTACGAGGCGCTGATCTTGACCGTAGGTGGGGTGATGGCCGGATACTGGTCGACAGGCAGCATCTTCAAGCCGATGATCCCCACGATGACGATCACGATGGAGATAACGGCCGAGAAGATGGGGCGTCGTATGAAGAAATTCGCTTGCATGGCGTAGGGGTTCCTTGTATTAGAGGATTATTCCACCGGGGGTACGGCTTGTACTTCCATTCCGGGACGGAGCTTGTGGTAGCCTTCCACCACGATCCGCTCCCCGCTGGCCAGACCGCGTTCCACCACGAATTTGTTGGGGAGTTCCGGACCGAGTTCGATGAAACGCCTTTCGACGCGGTTGTCCGAATTGACAACATAGACGTAAGCGCCGCCCTTTTCGATCTCTACCGCTTTGTTCGGCACGACGATGGCTCCTTCACGTACATCCAGCAGGAGTTTGACCCGGGTGGTTTGGCCCGGCAGCAGGATGTGTTTGGGGTTGGGCATTTCGGCCCGTACGGAGAAGGTCCCGGTTTTGGGATCGACTTGCGGCTCGGCAAAATCGACCAGACCTTTGAGGGGGTATTGGGAATTGTCTGCCAAGGTTACCGTGATGTAAGGCTGCCAGGAACGGGTGGTGTCCTGGTGTCCGATGTTCATGTTGCGCTCCTTGCTGCGCAGGTAGTC
>DCEW01000064.1 GCA_002314265.1 Flavobacteriales bacterium UBA1820 | reverse complement strand
ATCAAGGACGCGCTGGTGCAGCTCGGACAAAAGGAACTCCTGATCGATACCCAGGGCAACTGGGGAAATATCCTCACCGGAGACAGTGCCGCCGCCGGCCGTTACATCGAAGCCCGTCTGTCGAAATTTGCCCTGGAGACCGTCTTCAATCCCAAGATCACCAAATGGCAGACCTCCTACGATGGCCGCAACCAGGAACCGATCTTTTTCCCGATGAAGTTCCCCCTGCTCTTGGCGCAGGGCGTGGAGGGCATCGCCGTCGGTCTGTCCACCAAGATCCTTCCGCACAATTTCTGCGAACTGATCGATGCCTCGATCGCCGTGCTGGAAGGCCGTCCGTTCGACCTCTATCCCGATTTTCCCACCGGGGGCATCGCCGACGTATCGGGGTACAACGACGGCAAGCGCGGTGGACGCGTGCGGGTGCGTGCCCGTATCCGCCAGGCGGACCGCTCGACCCTCGTGGTGGACGAGATCCCTTACGGGACGACCACTTCTTCGCTCATCGACTCCATCCTCAAGGCCAACGAAAAGGGCAAGATCAAGATCAAGAGCATCGACGACAATACGGCGGAAAAGGTCGAAATCCTCATCCGTCTGGCACCCGGTATCTCGCCCGACAAGACCATCGACGCCCTGTATGCCTTTACCGACTGCGAAGTGTCCGTTTCGCCCATCTGCTGCGTCATCCGCGAGGACAAACCTGCCTTTCTCGGCGTCTCGGACGTATTGCGCTATTCCACCGAACGCACTCTCGAGATGCTCCGCCAGGAACTGCAGGTCCAGCTGGACGAACTCCGCGGCCAGTGGCAGGCCGCTTCGCTGGAAAAACTGTTTATCGAACAGCGCATCTACAAACTGTTCGACAACTTGACCTACGAGCAGGCCATCGAACTGACCCGGGAAAAGCTCAAACCCTTCGAACCGAGGCTGTTGGCGCCCATCACCGACGAAGACCTCCAGCGCCTGCTCGAAATCCGCATGCGCCGCATCACCCGCCACGATGCCGAACGGGCCGACCGCCTCATAGCCGATCTCGAAGCACAGATTGCCCGGGTTACCGACCAGTTGGCCCACATGGTGCGTACCGCTGTGGAGTACTTCCGCAACCTGAAAAAGAAATACGGGCAAAACCGCCAGCGGCGCACCGAGTTGCGCACCTTCGACAACATCGAGGCCGCCAAGGTCGCTATCAAGAACACCAAACTGTACGTGGACCGCGCCGGAGGGTTCGTGGGCTACGGCTTGAAGAAGGGCGAAGGCGAGTACGTGTGCGACTGCTCGGACATCGACGACGTGATCGTCTTTCTCAAGGACGGCACCTTTACCGTGCAGAAGATCCAGCCCAAGAGTTTTGTCGGCAAGGACATCGTCTATGCCGGGGTGTGGAAAAAGAAGGACAAACGCACCATCTACAATCTCATCTACCGCGACGGAGTTTCCGGTTGGTCGTACATGAAACGTTTTGCCGTTACGGCCGTAACCCGCGACAAGGTGTATGCCCAGGGCAAGAAAGGTTCGCAGATCCTGTACCTCTCGGTCAATCCCAACGGAGAGGCCGAAAAGGTGAATGTCTATCTGCGCTCCCAGGCCAAACTCCGCAAGACAAAACTCGAGATCGATTTCGCCGACCTGGCCGTCAAGGGGCAACTCGTCAAAGGCAATCTGGTGACCAAATATCCCGTCCGCCGGGTCGAACTGGCCGAGAAAGGCGTCTCGACGCTTTCTGCGCGCGAGATCTGGCTCGACGAGGCCGTCATGCGTCTCAACGACGAAGGGCGCGGGCGTTCCCTGGGCAAGTTCCATGGCGACGACCGCATCCTGGAGATCACCCGCGGGGGCGAAGTTCGTTTGCTTTCCTACGATCTGGCTACGCATTTCGAACCCGATTCGCCCGTGATCGAAAAGTGGAATCCCCGCCATCCGGTCTCGATGGTGTATTACGACGGGGAGAAAAAGAAATACTACGTCAAACGTTTCCTGATCGACCGCTCGCAAAAACCCGAAACGGTCATCTCGCAGGCCAAGGGATCGCACTTGGCTTTCGTATCGACGGATGTCTTGCCCGTGATTTCGGTGAGCTTCGCCCGGGAGAAAGGCGTTCCGCCCCGGGAAGACCTCCGGGTGGAATTGGCCGAATTCATTGCCGTCAAGGGCATCCGTGCTCAAGGCAACCAACTCTCCCCCGACAAGGTCAAAACCATTACCCCCCTGCCATCCCTGCCTTATCAGGAGCCGGAAGAGGACGAGGACGGGGAAGAACCCGATGAACTCGACGATCGTCTTGAAGAAACGGCGGACGATCGCCAGGACGGGCAGAAACTATCTCCCGAAGAACTTTCTCCGGCCGACCTTCCCGAATCCGACGGAGAGGGTAGTGGTACCCCTCTCGCCGAGGGCGCTTCCGAGCAGGTGGGCGATGGGGGGCAGACCTCGCTCTTCTGATCCCGATGCCGCGATCGAGAAAATCGATGCAGAAAAGGCGGGAAGCACTTGCGCTTCCCGCCTTTTCTGTGTACATTTACTTCGTTAATACATTTGTCAAACCTAAAAACCAAACACCCTATGTTCGAATTACCCCCTCTTCCGTACGCGTACGATGCCCTTGAGCCGTACATCGACGAGCAGACCATGCACCTGCACCACGACAAGCACCACGCTACCTATACGGCCAATTTCAACAATGCCCTCAAAGGCACTCCGCTGGAGGGCAAGACCCTCGGGGAAATATTCCTCGAAGTGGACAATTACCCCCCGGCCCTGCGCAACAACGCCGGCGGATACGTCAATCACAACCTCTACTGGCAGGTCATCGGCCCGGTCGGTACGGCTCCCCGGCCCACGGGCGACCTTGCCGAGGCCATCGACCGCGCATTCGGTTCATTTGAGGCTTTCCGGGACAAGTTCATCGCGGTCGCTACCGGACAGTTCGGTTCGGGTTGGGCGTGGCTCATTGTCGAGCCGTCGGGCAACCTGGCCGTCATCTCTACTCCCAATCAGGATCACCCCATGATGAAGATCGGCGGGGTGCAGCGGGGCTTCCCCATCCTCCTGGTCGATGTGTGGGAACACGCCTATTACCTGAAGTACCAGAACCGCCGTGCCGACTATGCGGCGGAGTTCTTCCAGGTTATCAATTGGGCGGCGGTCGAAGGGCTGTATGCTCAGGCGCAGGCTTATTATCGCGCCAAGGCTGCGGGGGAATCCCCGGCGTGCCCCTGCGGTTGTCAGTCCAAGTAGGGCGGGCAAGCGAGTCTCCCCA
>DCEW01000003.1:1930-18227 GCA_002314265.1 Flavobacteriales bacterium UBA1820 | reverse complement strand
CCCCCTTTTTGTACGCAACGATGAGCTTACAGACGCACCTCTACCCCGTAAGGCAAACGCGTAAGCACTACCGGCTCACCCGACTCGGACACCTGGCGCACCGTGCGATACATCGCGTAAAGATCCTCGCCCACCAAATCCTTCACCTTCACCTGCGCATCGCTGTTGAGGATCGACAGCACCTGTTCGAGCGACGAGGCGGAAGTCTTCGGGTATTCCACCACCGAATAGTCTACCGCCCCGGCCAAATCGGCCGCCTTGGCTATGGCCCGATCCAGCCCGCCGATCTCGTCCACCAGCCCGATCTGCAGCGCGGACACCCCGCTCCACACACGGCCCTGCGCGATCGAATCGACCTGGTCCCAAGTCATCCCACGGCCTTGCGCCACCCGGCTTACAAACTGCGAATAGGTCTGCTCCACACTGTTCTGAATGATCTTGCTCAAGCCCGGACTTACCGGAGTGAGGATCGTCGGATCGGTCGAATTGGGATAGATCGACACCTGATCCGTCGTAATCCCGTTGCGCGCGGCCAATTCCTCTACGTTGGGGATATAGGCAAATACCCCAATCGACCCCGTGATGGTCGTCGGCTCGGCAAAGATGTAATCCGCTCCGCACGAGATGTAGTATCCCCCCGAAGCCGCATAATCGCCCATCGACACCACCACCGGTTTTTCGCTCTTGAGGTCCTCGACCATCTTCCAGATGTTGTCCGCCGTAATGGACACCCCGCCGGGAGAATTCACGCGCAGCACCACCGCCTTGACCCGGTCGTCCTCCGCCGCTTTTTCAAAACCCTTGCGAAGGGCCTCTTCACTGATCTGCGAAACCGTGCCCTTTCCGTACACGATGTCTCCCTGGGCATAGATCACCGCCACGCGGTCCTCACCCCCGTGCATACCAAGACGTCCTGCCACATGACGGGCATATTCGGCGTACTTCACGCGATTCTCTCCGCCCAGACTATCCAGATACGCATCGTACTGCTCGGCATACAGCAAGCTGTCCACCAGCCCGCATTCCAACGCCCCCGAAGCGGTAAATCCCAAACGCTGCGAAGCCACCCGATCGACCCACTCCCGGTCGTATCCGCGCGACTGGGCCGCCGCAATCGAAAGCGTATCCCAGATGGTGGAGATCAGCTCCATGCTCTGACGGCGATTCTCGGGACTCATCTTCTCCAGCAGGAACGGCTCGACCGCACTCTTGAACTTCCCGGTGCGGAATACCTGGACCCCCACGCCGTATTTCTGTTCGAAACCCTTGAAGAACATCGAGGTCATCGACATTCCCTTGAAGTCCACCGTTCCGTTCGGATTGAGGAACACCTTGTCCGCCAAACTCTTGGCGATATAGTCCCCCTGGCTGTACAGGTTGGCATAGGCCGTCACGTACTTCCCGGAAGCCTTGAATTCGTCCAGAGCCTTGCGGATGGCCACCAGTTGTGCCATTCCCCCGCCGAAGCCTTCCCCGGTGAGCGAGATCCCTTCGATGTTCTCGTCCTGTGCCGCATAAGCGATGGTCTCGGTCATTTCCCGCAGGCTCACCGGCATGGACACGTTCCCGGCCATGGTGGAAAACGAAGTGAAAATAGCCATCGGATCTTCCACCGCCCGGTCCATGATCGGCACGCTCAGATCGATCACCAGGGTGCTCGCGGGTTTGACCATCGGTTCGGGTTGCGAACCCAGACTGGCCAAGGCCGAGAAAAACCCGATCATCAGGATAAACGGCAGGATCATCAGCACCACGCCAGCCAGCAGGGCCGCAAAAAACATCTTGAAAAACTGTCCCATATCTTTCGATTTTTTTGATGTTATCCAAAACTATGACAAAAAGACCCCTTTGCCCGGGACTCCCGCTGCAAAAGGGTCTTTCGACCGTCTCTCGTCTTTGCTCCCGCAGGACTTACTGCGGCATTCCGATCAGGATAGGCGGAGCCAGCGGGATGAATTTCTCGCCTGCCCCCAGCGCATTCTGGACGGCAGCGGAGTTGGCATTGGCCTGTTCGCGGATACGGGCCGCATCGTTGGCTACGAATTCCTCCCAGGAAGGTGTTTCATTGGAGAGCGTCTTGATCTTCCTATAAATGAAGTACGCCTGCGGACCGTTGAAGTAACGCACGTTGTCGTTCATGATACTGTTCTGCTCGGCACGCCAGATACCTTTGGCATAGGTGCAAGCACCCTCGAAGAAGCCCACCTCGGGATACGTCTCGGGGTCTGCCAGGAACGGCTGCCAGTTGCTTGGCGCCTGATCGGTTACATTGGCGAGCGAGACGTTGAGATACTGTCCGATGCCCTGCCAAGCCGCCAGGTTAGTCGCATTGTAACTTCCCCCCGAAGAAGGAAGCGCCTCATCGTAATAGATGTACTCGTCGGCAAAACGACCGAAACCGTGTCCGCCCACTTCATGGCGCAGAGTAGCCTCGAAACTCATCGTACCGGGCGAAGTGGACATCGGGCACATCCCGATACAAGCCCCCGAACCATACATGATGCACGTGCCGGCATACCGCTGGTCGTTGATCACCAGGATGATTACCGTCTTGTTGATGATGTTGTCGGGATCGGTAATGGCACCGCTTACAGGATTTCCCGAAGCATCCAATACAACATCGGCCCCTTCCTTCATTACGGGAACCCGGCGGGCATAATTGAACACCTTCTGGTAGTCGCACGAAGTTGCGGTGGAATTTGCCTCCTGGGTAAAAGCCGCGCTGAAAGCCGTATTGCGCACCGCCGAAGCAAAGTTCTGACGGGTCGAACCGTCGTAGCCATACCCATAGGTCGCCCCGCGCTGTTTGCTCTCGGCATATACGTAATACACGTTGAAATGATCGCGGTACGAACGGAACGGCTCTATGTCGAAGAAAGCCTCGCGGGCACGGTCCAGCGCCTGGTCGTAAGCCCCGCCGTCGGTCAGGTCGTCGAGGATGAAACCATCGCCCATGATCACGATGTTCACCGCATTGGACTGACGGTTGATTTCGACCGCCTTGTACGAACCCTCTTCATAAAAATTCAGGTTCATGTTCCCTTCCTGGCTCACATTGATGGCGTATTTCCCTTGCGAGGAAGCCACCGTCAGGGTAGCCGAGCGCGGGTTGCGCGTATCGTTGTCCGTAATGGTCAGCGCTACCGTCCGGCTGCCGGACCCCGATGTCACTTCCGGTGTGCACCAGTCGGTCGCTCCGCTGATGGTCCAAGCCACGTTGGACGATATTTTGATTTCTCCCGAAGCGTTTTCCGCCGCTACGGAAAATGTCGTCTGAGATTCGATCTTCAGGAACGGATCTTCCCCGCCCTTTGAACAGGATACTGCCGCAATACAACAAACGAACATTGCCGCAGCTAAACGAGTCCAATTTTTCATTGTGCTATTTTTGTGTTGTTTAGTATTTTTCCAAAAACGCTACTGGGCCGCCTGGTTGACCACTACGGTTACCTGTCCCAGAAAAGAGACGACGACCAACTGCGCCTTGCGAGGCTGCGAAGTCGTATTCCTCTGCACCGACAGGTTCACCGTACGGCTACCGCTGCCCGTGATCACATCGGGAGTACACCACTGGGGTGCATTGGTCACTGTCCAAGTTACGTCGCTGGAAGCATCGATTTTGATCTGTGCCTGTGTATCGTTCGCTCCGAGACTGATCGTCGTGGAGGAATCTATCCCGAAGTAGGTTTCCTTGTCCTTGGAACAGGAGGAAAACAGCACCAGCAAAGGCAAAAGCAATGCCAGGAATGCGATCTTTCTTTTCATAACGATTTTTATTGTGCGTCCGACAAAAGTAGCAGGAATAATGTTAATCACAAACCATTTCCCCGATTTCAGGCGAAAAAAACAGAAAAATCGGCCCTTTTATACGCGTGCGACGGCTTGCTCCGCATCGAGAGCAAGCCGTNNAAAACCGAAGCCGCCGTCGCACGTATCGGCGGCACGATTTTGCCGGAATTTCACAAGCGCTGCTTCTTCGCCTCGATCGACAAGGTCGCATGCGGAACTGCCATCAGGCGCTCTTTGGAAATGAGCTTACCCGTCACACGGCATATCCCGTAGGTCTTGTTTTCGATACGCACCAGCGCATTGCGCAGGTCGCGGATAAACTTCTCCTGACGGGCCGCCAACTGGGCATTGGCCTCTTTGGACATCGTTTCCGACCCTTCCTCGAAAGGCTTGAAAGTGGGGGAGGTATCTTCCGTACCGTTTCCCGCATGGTTCAGGTACGTCCCCCGGATGATCTCAAGGTCTCTTTCCGCCTTGGCTATCTTTTCGAGAATCAACGCTTTGAACTCCTCCAGCTCGGCGTCCGAATACCGTTCTTTCTTTTCGTTCGTCTCCATAGCCTACTCGTGTTTTAGGATGTTAATACCCATTTTCACATCGTCGAACTCCACCGGTTCCATCCCTTCCGACCCATTGTCGAAAGTCAGGCTTTCCGACAAAGTCTCCGAGCAAATATAATCAATATTCTGCTCGATTGCCAATTTTATCTCCTGCGGAGCGTTAATTTGGATACCGATCCGATCGCCCACATTCAGTCCGCGTTCCTTGCGCATGTTCTGCACACGGTTCACCACCTCGCGCGCGATGCCCTCGGCCCGCAAAGCCTCGTCGATGGTCAAATCCAAGGCTACCGTCAGCCCACCATCCGAAGCCACCGCACTGCCTTCCACATCCTGGGTGGAGATTTCCACCTCGTCGCGGTGTATGGCAAAGGTCCGGCCACCGAGTTCGACCTCCCAAACACCCTCGGACTCCAAGGTTGCGATCTCTCCCTGGCTCATCGCCTGAATCCGGGCAGCAACGGCCTTCATATCCTTGCCGTAGCGCGGCCCCATCTTCTTGAAGTCGGGCTTGATCTGCTTGACGAACATCGAAGCGTCGGAGAGCAAGTCCACCCGTTTGACATTCAACTCGGAGAGGATCAACCCCTCTACCGCATGGATCTGCGCTGCAAAATCGTCCGAAAGGCACGGGATCATGATGCGCGAAAGCGGCTGACGAACCCGGATCCGGGCACACTTGCGCAGCGAGAGCCCCATCGAGCAGATCTTCTGCGCCAACTCCATCCGCTCTTCCAAGGCCTTGTCCACCTTCGAAGCGTCGTACACCGGGAAATCGGCCAGGTGCACCGACAGGCTACCGTCACGGCCGGTTACCGCATTGAGGTCGCGGAACAGGCGGTCGGCAAAGAACGGTGCGATCGGGCTCATGAGCACCGAAAGGGTTTCCAGACACGTGTACAAGGTCTGGTAAGCGGAGAGTTTGTCCCGATCGTCCCCTGACTTCCAGTAACGCCGGCGGGAGAGCCGTACGAACCAGTTCGAGAGGTTTTCCCCCGTGAAATACTGGATGAGCCGTGCTGCCCGCGTGGGTTCGTAATCGTCCAGCGCATCCTGCACCTGCTTGACCAGCGTATTGAGTTCCGAGAGGATCCAGCGGTCTATCTCCGGACGCTGGCTGTACTCCATGTCCGCCTCCTGGTAAGTAAAACCATCCAGGTTGGCATACAGGGCAAAGAACGAGTACGTGTTGTACAACGTGCCGAAGAACTTGCGGCGCACCTCTTCGATACCCTCCGGATCGAACTTCAGGTTGTCCCACGGCTGGGCGTTGGAGATCAGGTACCACCGCACCGCATCCGAGCCGTAACGGTCGATCGTCTCAAAGGGATCGACGGCATTGCCCAGACGTTTGGACATCTTCTGTCCGTTTTTATCCAGCACCAGTCCGTTGGAGATCACGTTGCGGTAGGCCACCGAATCCTTCACCATCGTCGCGATGGCATGCAGGGTGTAGAACCACCCGCGCGTCTGGTCCACGCCTTCGGCGATAAAGTCGGCCGGGAAGCCCTTCCCGGAGTCGATCAGTTCCTTGTTTTCAAACGGATAGTGCCACTGGGCGAAAGGCATCGAGCCCGAATCGAACCACACGTCGATCAGGTCGACTTCGCGGCGCATCGGGCGTCCCGTATCCGAAACCAACACGATACCGTCGACGATGTGCTTGTGCAGGTCGAGGTGCTCGTAGTTTTCCTCGCTCATGTCTCCCGGCACGAAATCCGGGTAAGGGTCCTCGGTCATCAGTCCCGCACGGATCGACTTGGCGATCTCCGCCTTCAGTTCGGCCGCCGAACCGATGATCTTTTCCTCCTTCTTGTCCTCCGTACGCCAGATCGGGAGCGGAATACCCCAGTAGCGCGAGCGCGAGAGGTTCCAGTCGTTGGCTCCGGCCAGCCAGTTGCCGAAACGCCCCGTGCCGGTAGCCGCCGGCTTCCAGTGGATCGTTTCGTTGAGTTCGCACATCCGCTCGCGCACCTGCGGGATGCGGATAAACCACGAATCGAGCGGATAGTACAGCACCGGCTTGTCCGTACGCCAGCAGTGGGGATAGGAGTGCGTATGTTTCGCGGCCGAGAAAGCCTTGTTTTCTTCCTTGAGCTGGATGATGATCTGCACGTCGAGGCTCTTTTCCGGTTCCTGGCCCGGTTCGTAGTAGGCATTTTTGACGTACATGCCGGAGTACTTGCCCAATCCCTGGATAAAGCGCCCCTGCAAATCTACCAGCGGCACCGGATTGCCGGCTTCGTCCAGCACCAGCATCGGCGGGATGTCGGCCAGCTTGGCCACCCGCGCGTCGTCCGCACCGAATGTCGGAGCGATGTGCACGATACCCGTACCGTCCTCGGTGGTTACGTAGTCGCCCGAGATCACCCGGAAAGCCTTTTCCGCATCCCGATAAGGCAACACCAAAGGCATCAGCTGCTCGTAGTGCGCGCCCACGAGATCCTTTCCCTTCAATTCCCCCTCGATCCGATAGGGGATCTTCTTGTCCTCCGGCTTGTACGCCTCGAAATCGGCCTCACCGGCCGCTTCGAAGAATTTTCCGCCGAAGACCGACGGCAGCAGCACCTTGGCCAGGATCACATGTTCCGGGACGAAGGTGTATTGGTTGAAAGTGCGTACCAGCACGTAGTCCACCGCATCGTTCACGGCCAGGGCCGTATTGGACGGAAGGGTCCAGGGCGTAGTGGTCCACGCCAGGAAATACACGTCGCCTTCCTTGCGCCAGGCCTGAGGCAGGGTGTCCTTTACCGCACGGAACTGTGCCGTTACCGTCGGGTCGGACACGTCGCGGTAGCACCCCGGCTGGTTCAATTCGTGGCTGGAAAGCCCCGTGCCCGCCTTGGGCGAATACGGCTGGATGGTATATCCCTTGTACAGCAAGCCTTTGGCGTAGATCTGCGCCAGAAGCCACCATACGGTCTCCATGTATTTCGACTTGTAGGTGATGTACGGGTGCTCCATGTCCACCCAGTAACCGATGCGGCGGGTCAGTTCGTTCCACTTGTCCGTGTAGCGCATCACCACCTGACGGCAATACCGGTTGTAGTCCTCCACCGAGATCTTCTTGCCGATGTCCTCCTTGGTAATGCCCAGTTCCTTTTCCACACCCAACTCTACCGGCAGCCCGTGGGTATCCCAGCCAGCCTTGCGCTGCACCTGATAGCCGCACAGGGTCTTGTACCGGCAAAAGATGTCCTTGATCGTGCGGGCCATCACGTGATGGATCCCCGGCATGCCGTTGGCCGAAGGCGGCCCTTCGAAAAAGACGAAGGACGGAGCGCCTTGGCGCTGCGAAACGGACTTCTCGAAGATGCCGTTTTGCTCCCAATATTTCAATTCCTCTCCAGCCAATTCGGTGAGGTTCAACTGCTTGTACTCTCTGAATTTTTTATTGCCCATAATTTTCTGCCGGCGGGGAACCGCCTCGCTTGTAAGAATTTGCGAAAATACGCATTTTTCCGGTTTTTTCCGCCGGCCGCCCTGTCTTTTTGCACATTCGTCGCCGTAACCCGCAAAATATTTGCACGATAAGTTCCCTTTGCCTATCTTTGCTCCGGATTCTGCAGAGTCCCCGCCCCGGCGGAGATTCATTTATTAACTAAAACCTATCGTTTTGGACCCCGACCCGTATTGTAGTCCGCTGTTGTTGTTTGCTGAAAACGTCGATTTTCACGCGATCGCCTACATCCTTCTGCTCATCCTGTTGTTCATGGTTTCGGCCCTGATGTCGGGTTCGGAAACTGCGCTGTTTTCCCTCTCCAAGTCCGAGATCGAGACCTTCCGCTCCTCGCGCAACCCGAGCGAGGAAAACGTGGCGCGCCTGCTGGAAAAACCCGAACGACTTCTGGCCACCATCCTGATCGTCAACAACTTTGTCAACATCGGCATCGTCCTGATCTTCGAATACCTGCTGCGCTATTATCTGGTCATCGAACACCCTGTGCTGCGCGTAATCGTCTCGGTCGTGCTCACCACTTTCCTGCTGGTACTCTTCGGCGAAGTGCTGCCCAAGGTTTACGCCACCGGCAACTACAAGGGCTTCAGCCGGTTTGCCTCCGGCCCGATGACTGTCGTGGTAAGCCTGATGCGCGTCTTCAGCGCCCCGTTCATGCTGCTCAGTCGGGGGTTGGAAAAGATCCTCGCCCGCCGACCGCACGAAACCCTCTCGGTGGACAACCTCTCCCAGGCACTCGAAATGACCGCCGGCGGCGAACTGGACGAAGATGGGGAAAAACGCATCCTGGAAGGCATCGTATCCTTCGGCAAGACCGAAGCCCGCGCCGTGATGACCCCCCGCACCGAAATGTTCACCCTGGCGGACACCTGCCCCTTCGAGCGGGTAAAAAGCCAGATCGTCAAACAAGGCTACTCCCGCATCCCCGTTTACCACGAGGACCCGGACCACATCATCGGCATTCTCTACATCAAGGACCTGCTGGGGCATCTGGACAAGACGGACTTCGCCTGGCAATCGCTCCTGCGCGCTCCGCTGTTCGTTCCCGAGAACCGCAAGATCGACGACATCCTGGTGGACTTCCAAGAGCAGAAAAACCACATGGCCATCGTGGTGGACGAATACGGCGGCACCTCGGGCATCCTCACCATGGACGACATCCTCGAGGAGATCGTAGGCAACATCTCGGACGAATTCGACGAGGAAGAAACGCCCTACACGCAGAAAGACGCCACCCACTTCCTCTTCGAAGGCCACATCTCACTCAAGGACTTCTACCGCGCCATGGACTTCGACGACCACCAGGAGGAGACCTTCGAAGCCGCCAAAGGCGAAGCCGACTCCCTGGCCGGATTCCTGCTGGAACTCTCCGGCGCCTTCCCCAAACGTGGACAAGAGATCCGCTTCGGCCGCTATGCCTTCACCGTCGAATCCATCGACCGCAAGCGCATCCGGCAGATCTCCCTTACCCTGCTCCCCGAGGCGCAGGTTGAAGAACAAGACTGACCTTTTCCCGGTTTGCCCCTCGTGAAATAGTTTCCCCGGACAGGGGGCACTTGCCTCCTCACCCCTCCCCGAGGCGATTGTTGATAAATAACGTGCAGAAAATACCCCGCGCGTCCCTCTTTTTAGTAACTTTACCCTTTCGCAAAACCAATCGCGCACTTACGCCTATGTTTCTCAATCCGAAAGAAGACCGATCCGACCTCATCGCCCGGTTTGAATCCATGCTCAAGGAGGGTTCTGCGGTCTTTTTCGACTCCTCGGCCTGGGAGGACATCATCGACTATTACCTCCGCAACCTCCAGTACGAAAAGGCCGGCATCGCCGCTTCGATGGCCCTGAACACGTACAGCACGTCGTCCTCCCTTTCGCTGGCCTGCGCCGAAGCCTTCATCTACGACGGCAATGCCGAACGCGCCCGCCAAATTCTCGACAGCCTCGCACCCCTGTGCGCCGGCGATGCGGACTACCTGGTCACGCAAGGGCTCTACCTCTCGTACACCAAACAGTCCAAACAAGCCATCGAATGCTACCTGGCTGCCTATCCCGAATACGACGACCGCCTGCGGCTGGACATCCTGCTGGGCGAGGAATACGCCACCACCGGCAACCTGAGCCTGGCGGCCAAATACCTCCAACGCGCCGTGCTGGCCAATCCCTCGGACACCGACACCATTGCCCGCCTGGCCGAGATCTATTCCTTCGGACAGGACGACACGCAAGCCGTCCGCTTTTTCAACCGTCTGATCGACGCCGATCCGTACAACGCCGACGCTTGGCACAATCTCGGCATTTTCCTCTCCAAACAGGAAAAATGGGACGAAGCCCTGCGCGCCTACCAATACACCCTGCTGCTCGATCCGCAACGTGCCATGGCCTACTACGACATGGCCGACGTGTACGAACAGCGCGAACAATACGACCTGGTAGCCCGGACGTTGCTCGAACTCCTTTCGGTACGGCACCTGGAAGACCCCTATCCGTACCTTCGCCTGGGGGAATGTTACCAAGCGATGGACGACTTCGACCGCGCCTGCGAATACTTCCTCAAAGCCGTGCATTACGACCCGCAACTCTCCCGCGGATGGTACGGGCTGGCCGCCGTACACTTCGATGCCGGCTACAAGAAACAAGCCCTCGACTACATCCGCCAAGGCATGGCGGCCGACCGCTACGACATCGACTGCCTGCGGCTGGCTTGGGAGATCGAGGAATCGCTCGAACGCTATGACGACGCCCTGACCCATTTGCAGGAAGTGATCGACCACCCGGAGAGCAACGCCGAAGACTACCTCGATCTGGCCTACTTCCTCTACCAGCGGGGACGGCTCAAGGAATCGCTCGACACCCTGAAAACCACCCGGACACTTTTCCCCGAAGCCCACGAGGTCTTCTACCACCTTTGCGCCCTGTATTGCGCCCTCGGCCAACGGGAACGCTGCCTGGAGATGTTCGAGCGTGCCGTACGCCTCGCTCCGGAAATGATCGGCGTACTGCGCGACAATTACCCGGACCTGATGCAAGTGGACGAAACCAACAAGAAAATCTATCTCACACAAAAATAAAATTCAAACTCTATGCTCAAAAGACTCCTTCTTCTATCCGCCGCAGCCGCGCTGATGGTCGGATGTTCCGCCAAGAAACAAGGCGCGGAGATGGCGCCGGTGGACGTTACCTGGACGATGGCCGGCAACATGCAAGGTCCGGACAGCGCCTATTACAAGACGGTGTTCACCTTCCGCAACACCTCGGATCGCCCGTTGGACAACAACTGGGTCATCTACTACAACCAGTTCCCGCGGGTTCCCCTGCATTCGGATTCCACGCAGGTAAAGGCCGAGAAAGTCATTGCCGACTTCTTCCGCCTGTATCCCACCGAGTATTACCAGCCGATCGCCCCCGGCGATTCGCTCGAAGTAACGATCCTCTTCCGCGGATCCTCCAGCAAAGAGATCGAAGCCCCGATGGGCATGTACTTCGTCCCCTGCGACGAGCAGGGCAAGGAGCTCACCCCGCAAAAGATGAACCCCGTTACCATCACCCCGTTCGACCCGGCCACTTCAGCCCTGCGCAACAAGAACGACCGCTACCCCTATCCCTACGGCCCGTTCCAATATGCCCAGGACGAAGACCTGGTGCTGGATGCACCCTTGCGTCCGCTGGACATCATTCCTTCAGTAAAACAAGGCCGTGAGACGGGCGACACCGTTGCCATCGGATCGCGCATCGCCCTTTCCGCCGCAGCCGGGCTGGACAATGAAAAAGATTTCCTCGCCCAGGTACTCGAGAAGGACTATGCCGCACAACTCTCGGATTCGGCAGCCTATCCCATTTCGCTGGCCATCGACTCTTCGGCCGCCTGGACCAACCGGGAAAGCTACCGCCTGGAACTCACTCCCGAGGGGGCTTCCATTACCGGAGCATCCTCGGCCGGCGTTTTCTACGGCATCCAGACCCTGCGCGCCGTACTGGGCATGAACACCCTGCCGCTGCGCACGCCTGCCGTATCCATCAGCGACTATCCCGACTTCGGGTACCGGGGCATGCACCTGGACATTGCCCGCAACTTCCAGACCCCCGAGGCTATCAAACGCCTGCTGGACATGATGGCTTACTACAAGCTGAATGTTTTCCATTTCCACTTCAACGATGACGAAGCTTGGCGTCTGGAGATCCCCGGCATTCCCGAACTGACCTCCTACGGTGCCCGTCGCGGCCATACGCTCGATGAGAAGGACATGCTGCATCCCACCTACGGTTCCGGTCCGTTTGCCGACGACACCACCTCGCACGGCTATGGCTACTTTACCCGCGAGCAATTCATCGACCTGCTCCGGTACGCCACCCGCCTGCACATCCAGGTCATCCCCGAGATCGAAACTCCCGGCCACGCCCGTGCCGCCATCTACTCGATGAAGCACCGGTACGAAAAATACAAGGATACCGATCCTGAAGAAGCTACCCGTTACCTGCTGCACGACCCGGCCGACACGTCCGAATACACCTCTGCCCAAGGCTTCCATGACAACGTGATGTGCGTAGCCAACGAAGGGGTGTACAACTTCCTGGACAAAGTCGTTACCGAACTCCAGGCCATGTACCGCGAAGCCGGCGCTCCGCTGGTGGGCATTCAGACCGGCGGCGATGAAGTGCCGCGCGGCTCGTGGCTCGGTTCCCCGGCTTGCCAGGCTTTGATCGACCAGGGAGTTGTCGCTTCCAAGGACGATCTGCGCGACTACTATACCGAACGCCTGAAGAAGATCTTGGACGAAAAAGGTCTGAAATTCTACGGTTGGATGGAGATCGCCACCAAAAAAGGCAAAGTCAACCCCAAATTCCAGGATGCCGGTTTCGTCGCCTACTGCTGGGATACGGTCGGCGGCTGGGGCGGTGAAGAGATGCCCTACCACCTGGCCAATGCGGGAGTCGATGTCATCCTGTGCAACGCCCCCAACCTGTACTTCGACTTTGCATACAACAAACATGCCGAAGAACCGGGTCTCTACTGGGGCGGTTGGGTAAACGAGCGCGACTCGTACAACCTGCTGCCGTACGACATGTACCGCTCGGTACGTATCGCCCTGAACGGCACCCCGATGGATTGGGACAAAGCCGTGAGGAAAGCCAACGGCACCCCGAAAGAACGCCTGACGGCCGAAGGCAAAAAACACATCCTCGGTATCCAGGGCGAGTTATGGAGCGAAACCATCAAAGGCGAGCAGATGATGCAGTACTACATCTTCCCCAAGATCGTCGGACTGGCCGAACGCGCTTGGGATGCCGTTCCCGACTGGTCGATGATCTCCGGCAAGCAGACGCGCGAGAAAGCCTACAACGAGGCTCTCGGTGCTTACCTGACCAAGATCGCCCGCAAGGAAATGCCTTACTGGGAAAAACAGGGCATCAACTTCCGCCTGGCCTCGCCCGGTATCGAGATCAAGGACGGCATGCTCTACATCTCCAATTCCGTTCCCGGCACCACGGTACACTACACCACCGACGGCAGCGAGCCCACCGAGCAGTCGCCCATCTGGACGGCTCCCGTACCGGTAGAAGGCACCAATATCCGGGCTGCGACCATCGGTTTCGGGAAAAAGAGCGTTACGTTCCAGTATCAGGCTGAATAACGTCGGATTGTTTCCTGAAAAGTATCCCCGCGACTTTCGTCGCGGGGATTTTTTATCCGCCCCGGCATCTGCGAATATTTTTTCGCGGGAAAAATTTGCACGGGGAATATTTTCGCCGTACATTTGCCACCGTCTAACGACAGACAACCGGTCCCGTAGCTTAACTGAATAGAGCATCAGATTACGGCTCTGAAGGTTGAAGGTTTGAATCCTTCCGGGATCACCGAGAAAGCTCCTGCGGTACGCAGGGGCTTTTTTTGCTTGGAACAGCCGGCTCGGCTTCCTCCCGAGGGAAAACTTCGTTTCCCCCGCTTGACGCAGTACTCGCCTTTTACTACATTTTCATAATGTAGCAGGCGGCTCGGCTTCCTCCCGAGGGAAAACTTCGTTTCCCCGCTTGACGCAGCACTCGCCTTTTACTACATTTGTTTCCTACTCGTCAATCTTTCCTAACGCCATGAATCTGTTTATCCTGCAAATGATCGCCCTGGTCAGCTACGGAAACGCCTACCTGAAGGGGAAAAAAATCCCTAGCGATTTCTATCCATCCCATCCGGTCTTCAGCCCCTGCGCCCGCATCCTGTTTTGCGGATACGCGAAACTCTTTCCAAAAGGTTCTTTCAAGGGACTGACAGGGTGGATCAAACGGCTTTTTTCCAAAAAGGAAACCGTAAAAATAGACATCGATCAACCCGACCGATGGTTCGAATTCCTCAAAGGACAAGGCTGCCGACACCTGCGTCTGCGCCACATCCCTCTCGAACAGAAAGAAGGTGACCCCAAAGAATACCAAATGGCCGGATTTGTCCTCGCAAGCAAAATGTGGGTCATCGAAACCGCATTGCGCCATGGCACCTTCACATGGCCATGCCGCTGGGGAGAAAGCCGCGAAAATACTTCGAGACAAAAACCCTGGATCGGACAATACCGCATGGAACCCTCGCCGCTGCCCAGATCCTCGGAAAAACACGACCTTCCGGCGATAAAAAAACAACAGGCTCAAGCCCTCTCCGAGATCGCCCAGTTCGCTTTCCAACAAAATCTTCCTTACTGGGGAGGGATATTTCAGAAAGCTCTCGAAACCCTCCACAGCGATCACCCGGAAGAAAATCACCCGATGGAAAAAGACATCCCCTGTCAAAACTACCCCCTGATAGCCCGGCAAGTGATCTTCGGCGCCTTCTCCTCGTGGGTATTCGGAGCCATGGGTTCGTGGAACGACCTCGGTTTTGAAGACCGCCAAGTCGAACACACCTACGACCGGCTCTCCGAAAACCTGTACCGGATAACGGTCCAAGCCCTTTTGGAAGGCGTCAACTCATATTGAAAACCAAAGACCCGCCGGGGCTGAAAATGCCCCGACAGGTCTTTTCTCAAAATACCGCTCTGTCTCTCCAAAGAGCCTCTCAGCACCCTTCTTGCAGGATGCAGCGGATTATCTTTTGGCTTTTACCACCGTCTGGTCGATCTTCGTTCCGTTGCGGTCGTAAAGGGTGAGCAGCAACTGATCGTCGTTGCCTTCGAGCAGGATCGCACCGACCGTACGGCCGCCTTCGCTCCAACGGCATTTGATCAAGTCCTTGTTGTCGGTCCATTCTTTGAGTTCCTGTCCCCGTTCGTTGTCCGAAGAAGGCGTCTGAATGTACACCGTACCTACCGAACCATCGGTTTCCTTGCCCTGGTACACGGCATTGGTGCGGGCATAGATGTGGTTGTTGGCTCCGATGGCCAAATCGACACCGCACTGGTCGAACAAGTCTTTCCACCGGTTGTATTGGGAAGCCCGGCCATTATTTCCATAAAACCACTGGTAGTGCTCCATCACCACGATGTACTTCGAGGGATTGTTCTCGATCACTTCCCGCACCCATGCCTGAGCCGCAGCAAGATCCTCATCGCTATGCATGTCTTCGTTGTTGAGCATGATGAACAGCGCAGGGCCGTACTTGAAATAGTAACATACCCCCTCTTCGCCCGAATAACCGTTGAGCGGATTGTTGTTCACATGACGGAAGTATTGGTTGCTCAAGCGTTTGGACTGACGGTCCATGTTGTCATGGTTGCCGTTCACCCCCGCCCAAAGGTATTTCTTGAAGTGCCGCTGGTCGTAGAGGTCCCTCCAGAAGGAATAACTTCCGCCCCAGGCACATACATCGCCCACGTGGAGCATCAAGTCAAACTCACCCCCGTTGCACGCCTCGAGCGTATCGAGCATGGCCATCGCCGAAACTACCCGTGCTCCGAGCGGCGGATACGCATGAAAGTCGGAGATGATCCCCGCCGTCCACGCTCCCGAACGCGGCGCCGTCTTGAAGTAGCGCACCTGGCTCATGTTCCCCTTCTCGCCCACGCGGTACATGTAGCGGGTGCCGGGTTTGAGCTTGTCCAGAGAGACGGTGCACTGCCAAAAGCGCGCCTGCTCGTAAAAGTTTTCCCCATCGGCCTTCTTGGAATACAGGCTGTCGAATACCGTGCAGTAAGTCTGCTGTGCGCGGGTCGTCCGGGCTTTCTTCCAGAGCGTATCGGAGGCCTCGGTCCATTGGCAAATGGCCTTGCGGGCTTTCCGATCGCTGTGCCAGTTGATGCGCACCTGATGCCAGGTCTCCTCGCCCGGGTTGGCAATCACGGTGTAGGCGCTCGACGCCGGTTGGCTCTCTGCGACGGGTTGAGCCGACACCCAACACGACAGCCCCCACAGAGCCGCCGCCAGGAACATTGCTTTGTTTTTCATACCATGCAAAACGTTTTTTTAGAATGATCGAAAAGCAAAGATAGCCAACTTTTGCCGGGAAACCACCGCGAGGCCCCGAAAAAACTCTCGCGCAAAAAAAAGAATTCCCGTGGCAGCGCCACCTGCGCTG
>DCEW01000003.1:325-1897 GCA_002314265.1 Flavobacteriales bacterium UBA1820 | reverse complement strand
TAGGTGAGTTCGATGTAGAAGGGACGATAACCACCCGTGGTTTCCGAGCTGGACAGACGTCCGTAGGCCACGATGTTCTCATCGCCTGCCAGATCGCTGGCCGAGCCACCCGGGTAGGAAGTGTCATCATTCGTATCGACCGAATACTGTTTGGTAGCCAGGGCGATGTACAGATCCATGCTGTCCGTGCCACCCGTTTTTTTCTCATTATTGATGTAATCGATCGTCCCGGGCTGGTAGTTGTAGTATCCCATTACCGCGACGGGCAGGCGTCCCTCGCTGGGGATACCGAAAGTCATCTTGGCTCCAGAAAAACCAGAAAGGCCTGTCAATTCTCCCAAGTACACATTCCCGGCAGCAAATTTTTTTACAAACCCTCCCAAATAATTGATGTAAACCGAAAACATCTTGCAGGCTTTTCCAGCCACTACAGTCGTTGTTTCCGGCGTAGTCGGGTTGTAGCCAGTCATTGCTGTTCCTATCTTGCTCTCATTGCCATTTCCCGTATCCCAAACATTATTGGAAGATCCTGACTCGCCAATAACATCTGCATCATTCATCCCCTTAAACCAATTGTCGAAATTGGAATACGGAAGTTGCGAATCGTACATGATATTGGGCGAAGAGGGAGAATTGCCGGCATCGTAAAACAACTTGCCATCTACCGTCAGGGTGGCACCGTCTTCGTTCAAAATATAGCAGCTGGCCACCAGGCTGGAAGCGATCGTGGCGCTCGCGCCGGAAGTAACGGTCAGAGCGTATGAGATCACCAAGCGGCCTCCCACTCCCGAGAGCTCGCTGCCGTCGCCTACTTCCAACTCCTTGAGATACAAGTAACCGTTCTTGACCGCCAGGTCCGCTCCGCCCGTCAGGGTCAGCTTCGAGTCGATCTTTGTGCGGCCGTGGTCGGAGGCGACGAATTTGCCGTTCCATCCATCCCACGAGAGGGGGGCAGTCCGCCCATCGGCATTTATCGTGAGGGTGTAGTCACCTTTTACGGTGACATCGTAAGTGGGCAGAGTGGCCGATGCGGTGAGCTCTACGTCCGCTCCGAGGGTCAGGGGGGTTTTCCCTTCGGCGATAGCCTGGTTCCACTCGGCTTCGTTGGTGATCAGATTCGGCCGGGCATCGATGTTCAGATCGCCCAACGTATAGCGGTAACCTGCCTCGAGGGCTTTCCCCGGCTTGGTAAAGGTATAATCCCCTGCCGAGGTCGATACCGTGATGGTCAGCTCACTCGAGCCCAAATCCAATGTCCCCGAAGTCAAAGCCGCCATGTAAACCTTGTACGGCTCGCCCACGGGAAGAACCGGCGCATCGGAAAATATAACGGAAAGATCCTGGATTTTAATTCCTCCTCCGTACAGGCTGACCACCGCGAGCGCCGAATTAAAAACATGATCCGAGGAGGAGATAGTAATCGAGTTCAGGGTTACATCCGTCCCGGTAGTATTGGAGGTGAGGAGAATGGGGAACTCCAGCAAAGTACTGTAATGCTTCAGCGAAACCGAGATATCTTGGGCAGCCGCACCCTCCGACACGGTAAACTTGTCCGAGAGAAGGGCCATGGTT
>DCEW01000003.1:0-222 GCA_002314265.1 Flavobacteriales bacterium UBA1820 | reverse complement strand
TGGGTCCTGTCGGATGAGAGGGAAGCCTTGTCCAGGGTCAAGGGGTAGGTATTTTCGCTGGTATTGGAGAGCAACAGGAGTTGGTCGCCTTCTTCCCACAGAACGGTGAGTCCGTCTTCGTGCAAGGCGGTGCGGGTGGAGGGGCTTGCAGCAGTTACCGAGATGCGCAGGCCCTCGACCGAGGAGGTGCGCATGGCGCTGTCCTTGGTGCAGCCGGCGGCC
>DCEW01000046.1:9340-38077 GCA_002314265.1 Flavobacteriales bacterium UBA1820 | reverse complement strand
TGCATGGGAAAATTTCCCCAAAGAATCCCCCCCCTCAAACATCCCCACCCAATGAAAAACACCATGGAAGAAAACGAAAAAATGACCGCCGCCTTCGCCCGCCTGTACGGCATCGTAGCCGAACTGCGGGAAAAATGCCCCTGGGACCGCAAACAGACCTTCGAAAGCCTACGCACCAACACCATCGAGGAAGTATACGAACTCTCGGACGCCATCGTGGACGCCCGCCTGGACGAAGTGCGCAAGGAAGCCGGGGACGTCATGCTTCACCTAATGTTCTACGCCATAATGGGACGTGAACAAGGCGCCTTTACCATGGAAGACATCCTGGAAGGGGAAAGCGAAAAACTCATCCGCCGCCACCCCCACGTCTATGGCGACGTCTCGGCCCAAGACAGCGAAACGGTCAAGCAAAACTGGGAGAAGATCAAGCTGAGCGAAGGCAACCGGAGCGTGCTGGCAGGCGTGCCGCGAAGTCTGCCCGCCATGATCAAAGCCCAACGCATCCAGGAAAAAGCGCACGGGGTCGGCTTCGACTGGGGCGACACCGAAGGCGTATGGGACAAAGTGCAGGAAGAACTCTCCGAACTCCGTACCGAAGTCCAGCGCGGCGACCGGGAACGCGCCGCCGCCGAACTGGGCGACGTCCTTTTTTCGCTGGTCAACTACGCCCAACACCTGGGTATCCGTGCCGACGATGCCCTGGAACGCACGAACAAAAAATTCATCGCCCGCTTCACCGAAATGGAGCGCGCCATCGCCCAGGACGGGAAGAAACTCGGCGAAATGACTCTGGAACAAATGGACGCTTACTGGGATCGCGCCAAGAAAAAACTCGGCTAATCCCGCCCCGTCCACATTCCGCTCCGCAACTTCCGTTTACAGGCACCCGAAAAAAACAGGGAAAAAATCAAAATTTCACCTCCCGCACCGCCAGCACATTGCGACCGGCGGCCAGCTCCGAAGCCATAAAACGGAAATAAGGTTCCGTACGGGCAAAGAAATGCTTGTACCCCCGGCACAGGTAGTTCAAGCGCCGCCCCTTTTCCCCCGTCTCCACGATCCGGTTTTTGGGACATTCACCATTGCACAGCGAGCGGTATCGACACGAGAGGCATTCCCGGGGGAGGTTCGCCGTTTTCCCCGCCCCGAACGCCTGCTGGAAGGGCAAGGCCGAGAGGGTGCGCAGAGGAGTATCGCGCAGGTTGCCCAAGCGGTAACGTGGGAAGACGTAGTGGTCGCACGCGTAGACGTCGCCGTTGTACTCCAACGCCAGGGCATGACCACAACTGCGGGCGAAATAACAGTTCCCCGGATCGACCCCTACGTAACCGGCCAAGGTCGCATCGAACACATTGACGAAAAAGTCTCCCACGTCGTTTTTGACCCAGCGGAAAAAAATATCGGTCAGGAACTGCCCCCAGTCCTTCGGGCGCACGCTCCACGGGGTCAACACGCCGCCCGCCTGGTCGCCGGAGAGCAAGCTGCCCTGCGGGTCGAGGCGCTCCACCACCGGAGTAAACTGCACGAACTGCGTCCCCAAGCCTTTGAAAAACTCATAGACCTCCAGCGGACGGCAGGCGTTATAGTCATTGACCGTGCAGAGGATATTGAACTCCACCCCGGCTGTCCGCAAGGCTTCGATGCCCCGCATCACCGCATCGAACGACGCGTCTTCGCCGGCCATGCGACGGTAACGGTCGTGGCACTCCCGAGGCCCGTCGAGCGAAATTCCTACCAGAAATCCGTTTTCCCGGAAAAAATCGCACCACTGCGCGTCGAGCAACGTTCCGTTGGTCTGGATCGTATTGATAATCCGATGGCCACGGCCATACCGTTTTTGCAACTCCACCGCCTTCCTGAAAAAATCCAGCCCGCACAGCAGCGGTTCGCCTCCATGCCAGTTGAACAGCACATCGGGGGTATTCTGCGAAGCGATAAACCCCGAGACGAACGTTTCGAGCATCTCCGGATCCATCACTTTCCTCCCTGCGGAAGGGTAATAGGCAGACTTTTCCAGGTAATAGCAATATTCGCACCGCATGTTGCAAGTGCTCGAAGCCGGTTTTGCCACCAAGTACAACGGACCGGAAAAAGGATAAAAAACTTCGTCGGCCAATGGATTTTGTTCAATTTTGTTATTTTCGGCGAAAATACGCATTTCCGACGGGTTTCTTATCAAAAAAAGGCCTAATTTAGGGGCGTTTAATCCATCACTACATCATGAACAAATTACAGAAAGTCTCGCTGTGTACCGCGGGTCTGCTCCCCTTGGCCGGAGCAAACGCCCAACAAGCGTCTGCACAGCCGTCTCCCGAGCGGCCCAACGTGATCTTCATCTTCACGGACGACCACGCTGCCAACGCCATCTCGGCGTACAACAAGGCCTTGACCCACACCCCGAACATGGACCGCCTGGCCCAAAACGGAATGGTGTTTGACAACTGCTTTGCCACCAACTCCATCTCGACCCCTTCGCGGGCAACGGTGCTCACCGGCAAGTACAGCCACCTCAACGGCACCCCGGTCTTCAACGAATTTGACGGATCGCAACAGACCTTCCCCAAACTGTTGCAGCAGGCCGGATACACCACGGCCATGATCGGAAAATGGCACCTCACGTCCGACCCCACGGGTTTCGACTACTGGGATATCTTCCCCGGACAGGGACTTTACTACGATCCCATCATGTATACGGCAGAAGGCGGCACACGGTACAAAGGCGGCTATGCGACCAACCTGGTTACCGACAAGGCGATCGAATTCATCGAAAACGCTCCGAAAGACCGTCCCTTCATGCTCATGTGCCACCACAAGGCACCTCACCGTCCTTTCCAGCCCCGTCCCGACCTGCGGGAAAAATACAAGGACAAGACCTTCCCCATCCCCGAAACTTTCTGGGACGACTACGCCACCCGGGAAGCCGCGCTGAAGGACAACAAAATGACCATTGCCGACTGGTACACCAACAACGACCTCAAACTCACCCCTCCTCCGGGACTGCCTTCCGACTCGCTGGCCAAATGGCTCGCTTCGTCCCCGAAGATGCTGGTGGTCGACGGCGACACCCTGCGCGGCCGTGAACTGATCCAATACAAGTACAACCGCTACATGCAGGATTACCTGGCGTGCATCGAAGCCGTGGACGAGAGCATCGGACAGATCCTCGACTACCTCGAAAAGACCGGCCTGGACAAAAACACGGTCGTGATCTACTCCTCCGACCAAGGTTTCTTCCTGGGTGAACACGGGCTGTTCGACAAACGGTACATGTACGAAGAAAGCATCCGCATGCCCTTTATCGTCATGTGGAAAGGGGTCATCCAGCCCGGCACGCGCAACCACGACCTGGTGACCAACGTCGATTTCGCCGAAACGTTCCTCGACATGGCCGGAGTAGACATTCCCGAAGACATGCAGGGGCGCAGCATTGTACCGCTCATGAAAGGCAAGACCCCGAAAGACTGGCGGAAAGACTTCTACTACCGCTACTACCACGACCCCAACGAACACGGCACCCCGGCCCACTACGGCGTGCGTACCGAGCGGTACAAACTCATCTATTTCTGGCGTCTGGACCACTGGGAACTCTTCGACCTGAAGAAAGACCCCAACGAACTGGTCAACCTCTACGGCAACCCCAAATACGCCAAGATCCAGAAACGACTCACCGAACGCCTCTACGCCCTGAAGAAAGAAGTCAAGGACGAAGACCAGTTCGCCTATTACACCCTCAAGAGCGGTATCGTCCCGCGCGACAAATACGCCAAGGACATGAAAATCGTTCACCGCAACGACATGTAACCGGCTTTTCCCCGTTCTGTCGGCTCGCAGGGGGCATCCTTGGTGGNNTGCCCCCTGCGACTTTTTCGCTACCTTTGCACCGAAAAAAACATGGAATACCCTCCGATGGAATTTACCGATACCCACACCCACCTGTACGACCGAGCCTTCGAACAAGACATCGACCAAGTCGTCGCCCGGGCCCTCGAAGCCGGTGTCCGCCGGATGTTCCTGCCCAACGAAGACAGCGCCTCCCTGCCTGCCCTGAAAGCCCTCGAAGCCCGCTATCCGGAGTACTTCCGCAGTATGGTCGGCGTTCATCCCACCAGCATCACTGCCGACAACCTCGCCCACGAGCTGGCCTTCGTCGAGCAACAACTCGCCCTAGGAGGTTACATCGGCATCGGAGAAATCGGCATGGACCTCTACTGGGACACTACTTACCGGGACGCACAGCAGGAGGCTTTCGCCGCCCAACTGTCCCTGGCCCAGCGGTACGACCTGCCCGTTTCGATCCACTGCCGGGAAGCGATGGCCCCCACCCTCGACCTGCTGGCTGCCTTTCCCGGTGTACGGGGCGTGATGCACTGCTTCAGCGGCACGTACCCCGATGCCCGCCGGGTACTGGACGCCGGCCTGGCCCTGGGGGTAGGCGGCACCGTTACCTACAAGAACAACCCCTTGAAAGACGCGCTCCGACAGACCGGTTACCGGCATCTCGTCCTGGAGACCGATGCGCCTTACCTTTCCCCCGTTCCCCATCGGGGCCGCCGCAACGAAAGTGCCTATATTCCGGAAGTAGCCGGATTTCTGGCGCAACTCTTTGCCGTCAGTCCGTCTGAAATCGCCCGTGCCACCCAGCGCTCGGTTCGCGAGGTATTCGGCGAACAGACCGTTAATTAAATATTTTTTAACTCTTCCTTTCTCCCCTTGTTCGTACCTTCGCACCTGTACCCTGCAAAGCCTCGGGAGAAAAAGAAAGAAAAGAGAACAAGAAACAAAACACGCATATGAAAAACAAAGGATGCCTGATCGCCGTAGCCGTCCTCGCGCTGGTGGTCGTACTCTCCGGTCTGTGGTTGGCCGGACGCTACAACAAAATGGTAGAACTTCGCTCGGGAGAGAACGGTTATGAAAAAGTATGGGCCGATGTCCAGGCACAATACCAGCGGCGCAGCGACCTGATCCCCAACCTGGTTGCCACGGTCAAGGGATACGCCGACTTCGAACAGAAGACCCTCACCGACGTCGTGGAAGCGCGCGCCAAAGCCACCCAGATCACCGTCGATCCCTCCCAACTCACTCCGGCCGCCCTCGAGCAGTTCCAGTCCGCCCAGGGCGAACTGTCCCAGGCTTTGGGACGCCTGATGGTCGTCGCCGAACGTTACCCCGACCTGAAAGCCAACCAGAATTTCCTGGAGTTGCAGAGCCAGTTGGAAGGCACCGAAAACCGCATTTCGGTAGCCCGCCAGCGCTTCAACCAAGCTGCCTCGGCCTACAACGCCTACATCCTGAAATTCCCCTCGAACCTCATCGCCGGGATGTTCGGTTTTGACAGGGCTACCCTCTTCCAGGCCGACGAAAGCGCACAGGCAGCTCCGAAAGTCGAATTCTAACCGTCCACCACGTAAATACAAGCTTTCCATATCATGGCCAGTGAAGCTGTCGAACATTTTTTCACCCCCCAGCAGGAGGCTTCCATCGTCGAAGCCATCCGTCGGGCGGAAAAATCCACCTCGGGCGAAGTGCGCGTGCACATCGAAGAAGGCGACCTGCGCGTGGAAGTACTGCGCCGTGCCGCCGAAGTATTCGATGCGCTGGGCATGACGGCCACCGCCCTGCACAACGGAGTGTTGTTCTACCTGGACATCCGCAACCATCGGTTGGCCATCTGGGGCGGGCAAGGCATCTACGAAGCTGTCCCGCACGGTTTCTGGGACGAGGAATACCGGCTGCTCGCCCGCGCGGCACGCCGGGGAAAACTCGCCGAGGGACTTTGCGAGGCCATCGAACAGGTCGGTGAAAAACTCCGCACCTATTTCCCGTACCAAACAGACGACATAAACGAACTCCCCGATGAAATCTCCAAAGGACGTATCGAATAACACCGCACGCCTCCCCCGGGTGCTGACCCTGCTGATCCTCTGGATCGCCTCGCCCGCCCTGTGGGCGCAGACCGGGTATATCCCCGACAAACCGTCCTTTCAGACCTCGGTGTACGACTACGCCTCCCTGCTCACCCCCGAGCAAAAGGCCACGCTGGAGCAAAAACTGATCCGGTACTCCGACACCACTTCCACGCAGATCGTGGTGGCCATCACGCAGGATCTCTGCGGGGGCGACATCGCCATGACCGCTACCGAATGGGCACACGCCTGGGGCATCGGACAAAAGGGCAAGGACAACGGCATCTTCCTGCTGGTCAGCCCCTCCGACCGCAAACTCTTTATCGCCACCGGATACGGGGTCGAAGGCACCCTGACCGACGCTCTGACACGGCGCATCATCGAAACCCGCATCCTGCCTTCGTTCCGTCAGGGCGACTATTACGCCGGGATCGATGCCGGAGTAGAGGCCATCTTTGAAGTACTCTCCGGAGAATTCCAGGCCGAACCGCGACGCAGCGGAGAGGAAGGCGGGACCCTGTTCGCCCTGCTGCCCATCCTGCTCTTTGTCGCCGTGATGCTCATTGCCCTCTTCTCGAAAAAAGGCCACTCCGGCGGCTCGGGAAATCCGTCCGGAGGCGGCTCGGGACGCGACACCTCCACCTCGGATGCCCTCCTGCTCGGACTTTTGCTGGGTAGCATGGGTCGTCGCTCCAGCGGCGGGAGCTTCGGAGGAGGCTTCGGCGGCGGAGGCTTTGGCGGAGGCTTCGGCGGCGGAGGCTTCGGCGGCGGAGGCTTCGGTGGAGGCGGTGCAGGCGGCAGTTGGTAGCCGGGGCATGCTCTGCATCTACCGCACAAACCAGCGGCAAAACAAAAGGCTTTCCCGAAAACATCGGGAAAGCCTTTTGTTTTGCCCGGATCGGCGCACCGGCCGAACCGCTCAGTATCCCAGCGATTTGTCCACCAGGATCACTTTGATACGGCCCGAGGGACGCGACTTTTCCGTAATGGCCCATACGTTGCAGATGCGGCTTTCGCTGTTGCAATCGTGGCAGCGGCCCGTCTTTTTGCACGGGGTCTGAATATCGGCAAAGCGGCGGATGTTCATCGGAGCGGCATAATTCTTCACCCGGTCCATCGCCCCGGCAAGCGAAGGGGCAATCTTGTTCTTTCCGGCGATCACCACGACGCTGCGGGGACCGAAAGCCAAGGCAGCGACCCGGTTGCCGATGCCGTCCAGATTGACCAGTTGTCCCTGCGCCGTAATGGCATTCGAACTGGTGACGAACAACGCGCAAGTCAGGGCCCGGCGGCGGTTTTCCAACTTTTCCTCGGGCGAGAGGGCGCTCCCTCCGGTAACAATGACCGGGATCTGCGACTGCTCTTCCAAGGCACGGAGGATGCCCGCCTCTTCCAAGGTCATCGAGCCGCCCCAGGAAATGCTCGCGGGCTGCTCGCGGGCGACGATCTCAAAGAAAAGTTCTTTCGCACGGGAGGCATCGGGCACCACGTACGTTTCGAAACCATTGTGGCGGAGGGCTTCGGCGACCTGCTCAAGGGGAAGGTCGCACCGGTATCCTTCGGCGGAATGGTACGGGGGAATGGAATGGTCAGGCATACTTTTTCAGGCTTTATGGGTGATACTGTGGGCGAACTCTCCACCTTGCTCCAGTTGCTGCTCGATGGTGAAGTTCAGGAAACGATTCAGCGGCTTGAGCGCCGCGAAGGCTTCGAGAGTCCGGTCGAGAAACTCCGGGGAACGCAGCAGCGGCTCGGGGATCGGGGCCAGGACGTCGAAATGGCGGTTTTTCAACAGGTCGATGTACGGCCAGTCGGAGGGGAACCCCAGCGGGGCTTTTTTCAATTTGTCGTGTTCCGACAGGCGGAAATGAGCAGCAAAGGCCGGATCGTGCAGGATGGCGAGAAACTCGTCGATGTTCTCGTAGATGTCCTCCCGGACGGCTTTCAGGATACGGGGATCGGGGCAGTACAGACCGCCGCCCCACAGCGAGCCTTCCACCGGGGAGATGTGGACGTAGTACCCGGCAAAGGGGCTTTTCTTGCCCTGACGGTTGATGTAGGCCCCCATGTGCACTTTGTACGGGGTCTTGTCCGGCGAAAAGCGCGTGTCGCGGTAGATGCGGTACGTGCATTCGGAGAGGGTCAGCGGTCCGAGTTCGGGGTCAATGCGCTGAAGGGAGGGGATCAGTTCCTCGACCATCGCCTCAAACTCGGCTTTGGCCTCCAGGTAACGATCCTTGTGTGCATTGAACCAAGGACGGTTGTTGTTGCGGGCCAGATCGGAGAGAAATTTCAGGGTCTTGTCGAGCATCTTTTCGGAAATGATTTACGAAGCAAATGTAACAAATCCGGCTGTACGGCCGACAAAAATCCACCGGAAGGCTTCCTCTGGAGAGTTTCGGGAAGCACTGTTTTTCTCAAAAAATCATTTTTTTCACAAATTCGATGGCGTTTTGTCAATATTTCACGAGTATCCATCCGGTTTTTCATAATTATTGTCTTATCCTGTTGTCTAACGGGTATTTATTTTCCGAAAAGACCTTTGCTGCGATTTCTTTTCTAAATTAGCTCCCAATTAACACACACTCGTTTCATACAACAAAAAACTTATTTATTCACAATGAAATACAGAATAGAGAGCGACTCGATCGGCGAAATGAAAGTCAACGCCGCCGTGTATTACGGAGTACAGACCCAGCGGGCCATCGAAAACTTCGATATTTCGCGGATCAAGGTGAGCGATTATCCGGAGCTGGTGCGTGCCCTGGGAATGGTCAAACTGGCTGCCGCCCGGGCCAACTACGACCTCGGCCTGCTGCCCAAAGACCTCTTCAAAGCCATCGAAGCCGCCTGCAAACGTGTGATCGCCGGAGAATTCAACGATCAGTTCCCCGTCGATATGATCCAGGGCGGAGCCGGCACCTCGACCAACATGAATGCCAATGAGGTCATCGCCAACATCGCCCTCGAATCCTTGGGCAAGGAAAAAGGCGACTACAAGACCCTCTCGCCAAACGACCACGTCAACTGCTCGCAATCGACCAACGATTCGTATCCCACGGCCCTCAAGATCGCCTTTATCAATTCGAACAAGGAACTGGTAAAACACCTCCAGGGCCTTATCGACGCTTTCCACCGCAAAGGTGCGGAGTTTGCCTCGATCCTCAAGATGGGACGCACCGAGATGCAGGACGCCGTTCCCATGACCCTGGGACAGGAGTTCGAAGCCTTTGCCGCCAACCTGACCGAAGAGGTAGAGCGACTCAACCAGATGGCACGTTTCTTCCAGGAGATCAACATGGGTGCCACGGCCATCGGAACGGGTATCAATGCCGCTCCGGGATATGCCGAACTGGTCACCAGCAAACTGTCGGCCATCGTGGGCATGGACTTCATCAAAGCCACCAACCTCATCGAAGCTACGCCCGACACCGGCTCGTACGTGATCTACTCCTCGGCCCTGAAACGTCTGGCGGTCAAATTGTCCAAGATCAGCAACGACCTGCGCCTGCTGTCCTCCGGACCGCGCTGCGGATTCAATGAGATCAACCTGCCGGCCCTCCAGCCGGGTTCGTCCATCATGCCGGGCAAAGTCAACCCCGTGGTACCCGAGATGGTCAACGAGGTTTGCTACAAGGTGATCGGCAACGACCTGACGGTGACCATGGCGGCCGAAGCCGGACAGCTCCAGCTCAATGCCATGGAGCCGGTGATC
Organism: Flavobacteriales bacterium UBA1820; assembly: GCA_002314265.1. GTDB lineage: Bacteria > Bacteroidota > Bacteroidia > Flavobacteriales > UBA1820 > Merdimorpha. The sequence goes on along the minus strand of DCEW01000046.1, from coordinate 28,453 downwards.
GCCGAAGCCATCCTCGAATCCATCACCTACCTGCAACGCGCCATGGATACCCTGGTGGAAAAATGCGTGGACGGCATCACGGCCAACGAAGACGTTTGCCACAATCTGGTGATGAACTCCATCGGACTGGTGACGGCCCTCAACCCGTACATCGGCTACAAAAACTCGGCCATGATCGCCAAGGAAGCCCTCAAAACGGGAAAAGGCGTGTACGAACTGGTGCTGGAACACAACATTCTCCCGAAAGAAAAACTCGACGAGATCCTCGACCCGGAAAACATGATCGCACCGCATCCTTACGTCAACAAGTAAGAGAAAGGGGCATTCTCCTTTTTTACCGTGTCGCGGCAAGACGCAAAAGCGCCGNNAGCTCCGGCGCTTTTGCGTCTTGCCGCTCGGGGAGTAAACGGACACCCCTACCGGCGCATCGGCCGCTTGAGCCGTGCCGCCCGGTTGAGTTCATCGATGCACTCCCGACAAAGACAACCCTCGTAATTGTCCAGGATGAAATTCATCGCGTCGGGCAGGATTTTCGTCTGCATGCACCAGCAATTATCCACTTCATCATGGCGGCATTCGAACGTCTTTCCGCAACGAGGACACTGTTTTTCCATTTTCTTATACCGTGTTTTGATGTGATTTTGTCTCATTCCAGATCCCATTCCTCCGCCTGGTCGCGGGGGACTTTCTTGCCCGAGGCCATCATCTTGAGCATGTTGACCTCTTGGGGCGTCAGCGCGCGCCACTGGCCACGCGGAAGGTTCTTTTTGGTGAGCGGTCCCAGCTGCACCCGGTCGAGCTTGACCACCTGGTAGCCCAGATGCTCGAAGATACGGCGCACGATACGGTTGCGCCCCGTATGGATCTCGATACCCACCTCCTTGTGCGAAGCCTCGGGAATGTACGAGATCGCATCCACCTCCACCGGACCGTCTTCGAGTTCGATGCCCGTGCGGATCGTACCCAGATCGCTGGTGGAAAGGGTCTTGTCGAGGGTTACGTGGTACGTCTTTTTGATACGGCTCGAGGGGTGCATGATCCCCCGCGCCAGATCCCCGTCGTTAGTAAAGAGCAACAGCCCCATCGTCGTACGGTCCAAACGCCCCACGGGATAGATCCGCTCCCGCGCCGCATTCTTGACCAGTTCCATCACCGTGCGGCGGTCCTGAGGATCGTCCGTGGTAGTGATGTAGTTCTTGGGCTTGTTCAGCAGGATGTATACGTTCTTTTCGGCCTTGAGTTCCACCCCGTCGAAGCGCACCTGATCCGTGGGCTTGACCTTGAAGCCCATCTCGGTAACCACCTCCCCGTTCACCTGCACCGAACCCGAAGCGATGTAGGTATCGGCCTCGCGGCGGGAGCACACCCCCGAATGGGCAATAAACTTGTTCAGACGCATCCCCTGCTCAGCCTCCTTTTTGGCCGAATTGGGTCGAGCCGCTCCCCGGCGGACAGGAGTGCGGTGCAAACCCTCTCCCCGCTCGGCGGAAAGTTCCAGACGTTTCTTGGACAGACTGGCTCCCGAGCGCACCCGGTCCTGGTACCGATTCTGGTAACTTGCATGACGGCTCTGGGCCGTCTCCTCCTCCTGAGGCACCTCTGCCTGCATCCGGCGGCGTTTCTCCGGAGCGACGAATACACTCTTGCGGTTACCGAACTTCACCTCATCCTCGGGCGAAGCCTTCCGGCTGCGGGAGCTGCCCACCGCCCCCTTCCGCGGTTTTGCCTGGGGTGAAGAAGCCTTTCCCAGCGGGCGTTTCCCCCTCGAAGCGTTTCCCCCGCCGCGCGGGGCCTTGTTTTTTTCCATGACACAGATTTTTCGTTGCTGTCCGGACAGGCCCTCTTTTTCCACATCGGCAGAGCCTCTTCCGACGGTGCAAAGATAGTGAAAGGCGAGCGCAGCGGGAAGGAGGAAAACGAAGTTTTCCATCTTAACGATGCCGAGCCGCATCCTGTCTTATCCAAAGATACAGAAAGGCAAAAGAGGAAAGAAAAAACAAAATACACGGCACGTTTTTTATTGTCGGGGGTTATCGGTATTTTTACCGATCGTAGCGGGGCGTCCCGAAAAAGAAAAAAGACGAAATGGAAACCTTCCTCTCGAAAATAACACGCGAAGTCCTCTCCCGGGGGCTCGATTGGCGGGACGTATCGATGGTCGTCCCCAGCCGGCGCGCCGGGGTGTTTCTGCGCCGGGAGATCGCCCGCCAGTACCCCCGCGACACCTTCCTGCCCCGCATACTGACCATCGAAGACCTGGCGGTGCAGATCGCCCGGATCGAAAAGGCGGAAGACCTGCCCCTGCTCTTCGAGTTCTACCGCGCGTATCAGGCCTGCACCGACGAGCGGGATCGGGAATCCTTCGATGTAGCCGCCCGATGGGGCCAAACGCTCCTGTCCGACTTCAACGAGATCGACCGCTACCTGCTGCCCTGCAAGGACGTCTTCTCTACCCTTCAGGACGTGGAGCACATCGAAAACTGGGACCCCTCCGCCCCGTTGAGCCCCCTGATGGAGCAGCACAAAAACTTTTGGCACCTGGCGGAAAAGCTCTACCACACCCTCCGCGAACAACTCCTCTCCCAAGGCATCGGCTACCCCGGCATGGTCCTGCGCCGCGCAGCGGAAAACATCGGCCGCAGCAGCGACACCCTCCAGGAGCGCACCCGATGGATCTTCGCCGGGTTCAACGCCATGAGCAGCGCCGAACAACGCATCCTGAAATACTTCGTCGAAGAAAAGAACGCCGAAATCTACTACGACGCCGACCGCTACTACCTGGACAACCCCCGGCACAGCGCAGGGACCTTCCTCCGCCGGCTCAAGGACGATGCCATCCTGGGCCGGAACTTCCGGTGGATCGGACAGGATCTCTCCCGTCACAAAACACTGCACATCCTCGGAGTACCCCGCGAAGTCTCGCAAGCCAAAGCCGCCGCACAGGTGCTGCGGAAATCCTTATCCCAAGGGCATTCCACCGAAGACACCGCGCTGGTGCTGGCGGACGAAAGCCTGCTCATCCCCATGCTCTCGTCCCTGCCCGAAGAAGTCCCCTCGGTAAACGTAACGATGGGCTACCCGCTCTCGGGGCTGCCCTCCTCCGGGTTGGCCGACGCCTTGCTGGACCTGTACTCCACTCCGGAAAAACTCGGCCTGCGGGGCTACTACCACAAGGATGTCATCGCCCTGCTGCGCCAGAACGTCTGCACCCAATGGTTCTCGGACAACGGGACCGACTATGCCGGGATCCTGAGCCGCAAGATCGTCCAGAACGATCTGGTGGACATCGACGGGGGGCACCTGGCCGAAGGGCTCCCCGAAAAGATCGCTGAAAAGGCCGCCCTGCTGCTGGGAAACCGGCCGGACACACCGCTGGAAGTCTGCCGCCGCGTCCTGCGCGTGGTGGAGGCCATCCGCACGCAAACCGCCCAACTCGACGACCTGACGCGCGAATACCTCTACAAACTCTCCGAAGTCTTTACCACCCTGACCCTCTACCTAGAACGCTACCCGTACGTGGAAAACCTGTCCACCCTGCGGAGTTTCTACCGCCAGGGAGCCGCCCTGCAAAAGATCGACTTCTTCGGCGAACCCCTCGAAGGCCTGCAACTGATGGGACTGTTGGAAACGCGCCTTTTGGACTTCCGACGCCTGATCATCACCGGAGTGAACGAAGGCGTCCTCCCGCACGGGCGCACCGACAACTCGTTCATCCCCTACGACGTAAAACGCCACTTCGCCCTGCCCACTTACAGCGAAAAGGACGCCGTATACGCCTACCACTTCTTCCGGCTCCTCTCCCGGGCCGAGCACATCACCCTGCTGTACAACACCCAACAGGGCGACCTGGGACAGGCCGAACCGAGCCGCTTCCTGCAGCAGCTCCGGCACGACTTCGCCCAGCGGTGGGACATCCGCGAAAGCGTCCTTTCGTTCGGCATTCCGGCCCTGCCCCAGCGTCCGCTGCAGCGGGGGAAAACGCCGTTCGCCTTGGCCCGCATCCGGGAAATCCTCGCCCAGGGTCTTTCTCCCTCCACGCTGAACATGTACCTGTGCAACCCGATGGAATTCTACTACCGGAAAGTCCTCGGGGTAGGCGAACCCGAAACGGTAGAAGAAACCGCCGCCGCCAACACCATGGGCAGCATCGTCCACGAAGTATTGCAGCGGCTCTACGAGCCGCACACAGGCGTCCCGCTGACCGAAGCCTTGCTGAAAGAGCTGGACGGACAGGCCGACCAGGCCGTTGCACAAGCCTTTGAACGGGAAATGGGGGGAAGGGATTACGCACACGGGCGCAACTTTCTGGTATACCAGGCCGTCCGACGCATGATCCACAATCTGCTCGCCGCCGAGCGGAACGAACTGCAGCGCGGAGCGCGCATCGTCCTGCAGGAACTGGAAACATCGCTGGAATGCACGCTGGAAGGCGGTGTGGAAGGCGCTCCGGTACGTCTGAAAGGCCAGGCCGACCGGATCGACACCTACGGGGGCACCTTGCGCATCGTGGACTACAAAACCGGCCGGGCCGAAGCCTCGGAACTGCGCATCGACCGCATGGAAACCTTCGCTCCCTCCTTTCTCGACGAACAGGGGAAAGCTGTACCGTTCACCAAACCCAAAGCCCTGCAAGTGCTCCTGTACGCCTACCTGTACGAACGCTCGCGCGGCATTCCGGGCCACAGTTTCCGCTCGGGCATTCTCTCGCTGCGCAATCCCTCGGCAGGGCTCATCGGACTGAACTTCACCACCGACAAGGCGCGTACCTACCGCTACGACCTCACCCGGGAAGACCTGCTGGAGTTCGAAACCGTCCTGCGAAACATCCTCTCGGGGCTGCTCGACCCCGATCGCCCGTTCGAAGAAGCCGGCGAAGTCTATTACGATATCTGAGGCGAGATCCGGCGCATCTTGGCAAACACATCCCACAAGACCGCCCCCACGCACACGGCAATGTTGAGCGAGTGCTTCGTTCCTTCCTGGGGGATCTCCAACGCCCCCTGACAAGCGTCCACCACCGCCTGATCCACGCCGAAAACCTCGTTGCCGAACACCAGCGCGTAAGCTTTTTCCGGCTGGGGAGCAAAGGCGTCGAGCCAGGTACTGCCCTGTACCTGCTCCACCGCCCACACCTCCACGCCTTGTTCCTGCAAGGCTTTTACCGCATCGAGCGTATTTTCAAAATACTCCCACTCCACACTCTCGGTCGCCCCGAGCGCCGTACGCTGGATATCCCGGTGGGGAGGGCGCGCGGTGATGCCGCACAGGTACAGTTTGCGCACGGCAAAAGCATCGCACGAGCGGAAGACCGAACCTACGTTGTTCAAGCTCCGCACATTGTCCAGAACCACATACAGCGGACGTTTCCGCATCGTTTTGTACTGCTGGAGCGAAACACGGCCCAGCGCCTCCGAAGTGAGTTTTTCCATAAGCAGATCCCCCGAGGGTTAAGTTTTGCAAAAATACACATAACAAACGAGGAAATTCCTTAATTTAGCAACCTTGTTAGTAGCCCGATCTTGTCGGCAACCTCCCGTCGATAGGGATCGGCCGCTTGCACGGAAACAAACAAAAATCCTTAATTCCTCCTTGCCATGAAAAAGTCTTTCGTCCTTCTCGCATGGGTTCTGTTCTCGGCCTTGACGCTTTCCGCCCAGGATCGCTCGGTCAACATCCAAAACCTCCCCCGCATCAACGTCTCGGGGCACGCCGAAGAGAAAGTCCAACCCGACACGTTCGAAATCTCGGTCGTCTTCGGAGAAACCAAGGAATTCTTCGGCAAACAGAACATTGAAAAACTCGAACAACAGATCGTCGATGTGCTCAAAGGCAGCGGCTTCGATATTCAAAAAGATGTCAAGGTTACCGCCTCGTACAACGTTGCGGAAGGCAAAACGGTCTTTATCCGCAAGCGGATCGCCTTCACGGTCCATAGCTACGCACAATACTACGACATAGCCAAACAACTGGACTTCAAAGGAGTGGAAAACGTATCGATCACCAAGGCCAGCTATTCGGGCGAGGAAGCGCTCAAATCCGAATTGCGCGCAAAAGCCCTCTCCGACGCCCTGCACTCGGCCCAGGACATCCTCGCCGGCTCCGGTTTCCAGGTAGGACGCATCCTCTCGGTAAATGCCGGACGGGCTTACGTACAGGCTCGCATTGCCAACGCTCCTGCCTACGATGCGATTGTAATGAGAGCCACCGCCGCCAAGAGCGAAGAATTCGAAAGTTTCGAACAGAGCGACGAGATCACCATCACCTTCGACCTGCAGGCTTCGTTTGAGATCGTACAAGACAAATAAACAACCCTAACCCCTTCCGCTGAAAACAAGTACATCGTCATAGTTTTCCAAACCCTGTCATGTTTTTACACACGAAAAAAGCACTCTCCCTCTTGGCGATTCTGATCCCGGCAGCAGCCCTTTGGGCACAGTCCTCCTCCGGGGAACTTCCCCGCCCTGCCACGATGGAACAATGCGTACAATACGCCATCGAACACAACATCAGCATCAACCAGGCACAGATGAACACCGAGCTGGCCAAAGTGGACAAGACGGACGCCATCGGCGCATTCCTGCCCTCGGCGGGCCTCTCGTCCAACTACAATTTCAGCAAAGGTTTCTCTTTCGACGCCAACACCAACCAGCGCACCAACCGCGAACAACAGACCATGAGCCTGAACGTAAGCACGCAACTCAATCTGTTCAACGGCTTGAAAGACCTCAACAGCCTTCGTCGGGCGCGGTTGGAATACGCCTCGCAGCGTTACAACAGTGAAAAGATCCTCAACGACGTATCCCTGAACGTGGTCAGCGCCTATATTTCCATCCTGGCCGCCCTCGAGTACCAAAAGGTAGCCCAGTCCCAGTACGAACTGTCCAAGATGCAGGTGGAACGCCTGGAAACGCTCTACAAGGCCGGTAAAAATTCCCTGGGCGACCTCTACGAAGTGCAGGCCACCCTGGCCCGCGACGAACAGGCCCTGGTAGCTGCCAACAACCAGGTGGACCTGGCCTACCTCTCGCTCAAACAACTCCTGGCCCTCGACCTGACCTACGACTTGCAGATCGATACCTTGGGATACGACCAGGTATCGCTCTCGCCCCTGATGTCCACGAGCACCGTCGAGATCTACCGCTCCGCCGAAGCCAACCTTCCGGAAATGCGCAAAGCCCGCAACGACATCGAAGTATCGCGCCGCAGCCTGGCCATCGCCCGGGGCTCGTACCTGCCTACCCTCTCGGCCAGCTACGGTTGGGGAGACAGTTTTATCTTCGACTACCTCAACCCCAGCACCGGCGCTCCCATCACCGTAGGCGAACAGTGGGACAACAACTCCCGCCACAGCATCGGCGTGAGCCTGTCTATCCCCATCTTCAACCGTCTGTCCACCTACAACGCCGTCAGCCGCTCGAAGATCAACCTGGAAGTCGCCCGGCTGAACCTGCAGCAGGCCCAGTTGGAGTTGCAACAAAGCGTCGAGAAAGCCTACTCGGATGCCGTCTCCTCGTACAAGAGCTATCTGGCTGCCGTCAAGGCCGTTGAATCGTCCCGCGAAGCCTTGCGCTACGCCACCGAAAAATTTGAAGTGGGCAAAATCAGTTCGTTCGACTACGAAACTGCCAAGAACCTGCTGCTCAAGAGCCAAGGCGACATGCTGAGTGCCAAGTACGACTACCTGTTCAAGGTCAAGCTCCTGGAATTCTACCAAACCCAAAAGATCACTTACTGACAACGATAACAAAAACACTTCCGATACACACAATGGCAAAAAGCAAAAAGAAAAAGTACATCCTCCCGCTGATCATCGTGGTGATCATCATCCTGGCCGTGATGAAGAGCTGCGGGGTATTCGGATCGAACGAAAAGATCGACCAGGTGGACACCCAGCAGGCCACCACCGCGACCATCGTACAGATCGTAACCGCCTCGGGAAAGATAAAACCTTCCACCGAAGTCAAAATAGCCCCCGAAGTCTCGGGGGAGATCACCCAGCTCACCGTCAAGGAAGGCGACGAAGTGAAAAAAGGCCAACTGCTGGTGCAGATCAAACAGGACATCTACATCTCGGCCGTCAATCGGGCTCAAGCCGCCGTACAACAGTCCATCGCGGCCCTGGAACAGTCCGCCGCCCGTCTGAAGGAGTCCGAGAGCGAGTACAAGCGCAGCAAGCTCCTGTTCGAGAGCGGCACCATTGCCCGCGCCGACTGGGAAGCCACCGAAGCCAACTATAAAGTCGCCCGGCTTACCTACGACGCCTCCAAGTCCAGCCTCGAAAGCGCCCGCGCAACCTTGAAAGAAGCCGAGGACAACCTGATGCGCACCCAGATCTTCGCCCCCATCGACGGCACCATTTCCCAGTTGAACGTCGAGGCCGGCGAACGCGTGGTCGGCACCGCACAGATGGCCGGTACCGAAGTGCTCCGCGTGGCCAACCTGGACAGCATGGAAGTAGAGGTAACCGTCGGGGAGAACGACATCGTCAAACTGGCCGTCGGCAACCCGGTCGACATCGAAGTGGATGCCTACTGGGGAAAACGGTTCAAGGGCCGCGTTACCGAAATCGCTTCCTCGGCTGCCAACGTGACCGAGACTTCCTCGGCCGACCAAGTAACCAACTTCAACGTGAAGATCATCATCCTGGACGAATCGTACCGCGATCTGGTCGAGGAGAAAAACCTGTTGCACACCCCCTTCAAGCCCGGCATGACCGCTTCGGTCGAAATCGAGTCGGACCGCAAGGACAGCATCCTGGTAGCACCCATCCGTGCCGTATCCACCCGCCAGGTCAAGGACTCCATCGACGGCTCCACCCGCACGCGTGAAGTCGTCTTCGTCCTTCAGGACGGCAAAGCCCTGCAAAAGGAAGTGGAAACCGGCATCCAGGACGACGAGAACATCGAAATCCTCCACGGCATCGAACCCGGAGAGACCTTGATCACCGGACCGTATTCACTGGTCTCCAAGACCCTGCACGACGGGCAGTCGGTGAAGGTTTCGGAAAAAAAGAAAAAATAAAACGCTCCGCCCGATGAAAATCGTACTGTTGGGATACATGGGCAGTGGAAAGACCGCCATGGGGCGGATGCTGGCCCGGCAAGCAAACCTCGCGTTCATCGATCTGGACCACTACATCGAACAGGTCGAAGAACTCTCCATTCCCGAGATCTTCCACCGATACGGCGAAGGCGGCTTCCGCCAGATCGAGTCGTTCCACCTGCGGCAAGTGATGGAGCATCAGGATCATTTCGTTCTCTCCCTGGGCGGAGGGACGCCTTGTTTCAACGACAACATGGACTACCTCCACGGAGCCTGCACCTCGATCTACCTCTCGGCCTCGCCCATCGCCTTGGCCGAACGCCTGGCCTGCAGCACCACCAAACGGCCGCTGCTCAAGGGCAAGACCGGAAACGAACTGCTGGAATACGTCCGCCAAAGCCTATCCCAACGGGAACCTTTTTACAAAAAGGCCGACTACGAACTCTCGGTGGAGACCCTCAGCGTCGAAGAATCGGGACTGGCGCTGGCTGAACTGCTAAAGAAAAACCATATTTTATAGACCCATGAAACTGTTAGAAGGCAAAATCGCCCTCATCACGGGGGCTTCGCGCGGCATCGGCCGGGGCATCGCCAAGGCGTTTGCCGCTCAGGGAGCTGCCGTTGCATTTACGTACCTTTCGTCGGTAGAAAAAGGACAGGCCCTCGAAGCCGAACTGGCCGGGGAAGGCATCCGCGCCAAAGGATACCGCTCGGACGCTTCGGATTTCGACCAGGCGCAAGCACTCGTGGACGAGGTCATCAAGGATTTCGGCCGCATCGACATCCTGGTCAACAACGCCGGCATTACCCGCGACGGACTGCTGATGCGCATGAGCAAAGACCAGTGGGATGCCGTGATCCACGCCAACCTCGACTCGGTGTTCAACCTGACCAAAGGCGTACAACGCTATATGCTCAAACAACGCTCCGGCTCGATCATCAACATGAGTTCCGTGGTCGGCATCAAAGGCAATGCCGGACAAGCCAACTACGCTGCCTCGAAAGCCGGCATCATCGGCTTTACCAAATCGGTGGCCCTCGAACTGGGTTCGCGCGGCATCCGTTGCAATGCCATCGCGCCGGGATTCATCGCCACCGAGATGACCGAATCGCTCGACCCCAAAGTGCTGGAAGGTTGGTTGGAATCCATTCCCCTCAAACGCGCCGGTACGGTCGAAGACATCGCCAACGCTTGCCTGTACCTGGGCAGCGACCTTTCCTCGTACGTAACGGGACAGGTACTGAGCGTCAACGGAGGAATGCTCACTTAGTCCCCTTCCCTCCCATAATAACGACACGTGCGGCCCAGNNCCAGCCGGGCCGCACGTGTCGTTTATCATTCACTTCCTTTTCAGGAAATAAAAAACAGATCTCTTACTTTATCCGAAAAAACATCACAACTAAAGAACTCGACCCTATGAAACGCCTGTTAAGTCTCGACATTCTGCGGGGACTCACCGTCGCCTGCATGATCATGGTGAACAACCCCGGAAGCTGGGGACACATGTATCCTCCGCTCAAACACTACATCTGGGACGGATGCTCGCCCACCGACCTGGTATTCCCGACCTTTCTGTTCATCGTCGGAGCCTCCATCTGGTTTGCCATGCGGCGCTTCGACCAGAAACTCTCCAAAAGCGCCGCGATAAAGATCATCAAACGAGGCATCCTGATCTTCCTGGTGGGCGAACTGCTCAAGATGTATCCTTTCTACAACCTCGAAACTTTCCAGATACGCGGTTTCGGCGTATTGCAGCGCATCGGTATCGCCTATACCCTGGGCGCGCTGATCGCCCTGTGGCTGCGCAGTTACAAAAAGATCGCGATCTGTGTCGTATCGCTGCTTGTCGGATACCACATCATCGTCTTTGCATTCGGGGATGCGACGATCGAAGGCTATCTCGGCCGGAAAATCGACCTGGCCGTCTTCGGTGAAGAGCGGCTGCCGATGCGGCTGGGATTCCACTTTGCGGCTGAAGGCCTCTTAAGCACCCTGGGGGCACTCTCGACTGTACTGATCGGTTACATGGCCGGAAAATTCATCGGGAGCCGCCACAGCGAAGACAAAAACCGCACCCTGCAGTCGTTCATCTACCTGGCCGCCATCGGCGGACTGATGATCACGGCCGGACTTATCTGGAACGGATTTTTCCCCATCAACAAACCGATGTGGTCCAGTTCGTACGTGCTCTATGCCGCCGGTATTGCCATGCAACTCTGGGCTCTGACTTCGTACCTCACCGACTATCTGGGCAAGACTTCGGGGCTGACGACCTTCTTCCGGGTATTCGGCACCAACGCCCTGTTCGCCTTTGCGCTTTCCTCCGTGATCGTACGCACGATCAAACTCCCTCCTTTTCTCTGGGAAGCCGGCGGGAAGACCACCTCGCTCTCGGGGCATTTTTACAGTTATTTCGCTTCCCTGACGGGCAACCCGGAACTTGCTTCGCTGCTCTGGTCGCTGGTCATGGTGGCCCTCTGCTGGGCGATCACCTACCCGCTGTACCGGAAAAAGATTTTTATCAAGCTATAAACTTCCATCCCCACGCAAGGGTGTAAGAAAGCCCCGCCGGGTACCCGGCGGGGCTTTCTTACACCCTTGCGTTTGCCCTCAACAAAAAAACAACACCTGGCCGGGATCTTCCAACCAGGTGTGTACAGGGTTTCTTTTTTACGTCTCACCGGCCCTGCGAAACTCACAACTCCCGCAGGACAGCCGCAAGATTATTTCTTTTCAAACCGCTTCTTGATGCGAATCTTGTGCCCATCGTAAGCCATTGCCGCAAAAGCCAAGGCCATCGCCGCGGCCGAGAGATAGCCCGACAACACCCCTTCGGTAATCCCCAGATAGAGCCCCCAGACGAACACCACTGCCTGCACCAGGGCCAAAAGGACGAAAAGGACGATTCTTTTGGTACTCATCGGCTCAACCCAGTGATTTCTTCATCCATATGTAGAAAATCAGCAGAACGACCATGAACACGAAAAAGGTCAGTTTGCGCCGTACGAATTTCGTGTCGTCGCGTTTTTTGACCAAAGCGACGATCAGGTCGATGAGCGTATAGATAACCGCCAGACCGATGGTACAGATCACGAAAAGCCCCCGGTTGGGGATCGAGCTTTCTTCCGCACCCGGCTGCGCAGTAAAATAACCGTAGATCATCCGTCCGCACATCAACAGCCCCAACAGGACCGCATAGGTGCGCGAACGCGCCAAAGAAAACTGACGGGCCTTGATCAATTCCACCATATCGTACACGAGGTAGATGGCGATCAATGCTACGAAAATAGTCGTTATATTGAGCAGCATAGTCGTAGATATTTTGGTTAAACGCTATTCAAATATAAGAATTATTTTTTTCCCCTTCGCTCATTCACAAATTATTTTATAAATTTGTCCTGTCTTCCGGTGGATGGAGGGCGTCTCTCTTTTCCTTTCAGTGTAAATCAACCTTTTTATCGTTTACTTTACTGGCAAGAGATACTCCAAAGCAATCCCTGATGGCTGTCTGCGCATGTGCAGATCGTGTGCAGATATTGTATTTACCGTTTGAAAAAGTATGTGGACCACAGAAGAAATTGAAAAAATGAAACTCCCGCAACTGCAAGAAGTTGCAGCCAAGATGGAGATCCCCCGCTATCGTTATCTGAAAAAAGGCGAATTGCAGCAGCACATCCTGCAAGCCCTCCGCGCACAGACCGAAGCCCCGGAAAATCCTCCGGCAGAACCGCAAACGCCCCAGGCGCCTCAGGACACCGCCGCGCAACCCGCACATCCGGAAAAGAAAGCAAACGGCCGGGTGCTTCGCCCTCGGCGCAACCGGATAGTCCGCGCGGAAGAAACCCCTCAGCCGGAATCCTCTACCCAGGAGCAAAAGCCTCCCATGAGCGAAGGTCAGATCAAAGCCCTGCGCGCGCAACAGGAAATGGCTCGCCGGAGGATGGAACAGCAAAAACAGCAACAACAACAAGCCGCAGCCGCCCAAACGGCTGCACCCGAACACCGGGGTAAAAACGGCCCGCACAATCATCCCAACACCTCCGCCAACAATCCCTCGGGGGAAAACCTCCCCAAACCGGACCACAAAACGGTGAATTACTTTTCACCCGATTACGAATTCGAGGGCCTGATCGAATGCGAAGGTGTGGTCGAAATCGGTGCGGAAGGATACGGTTTCCTCCGCTCTTCGGATTACAACTATCTCGCTTCGCCGGACGACATCTATATTTCCCAATCCCAGATCCGGCTCTTCGGGCTCAAAACGGGCGACACCCTGCGGGGCATCGTGCGCCCGCCCAAAGAAGGGGAAAAGTTTTTCCCGCTGGTAAAAGTGATCCGGATCAACGGCCGCGAGCCCTCGTTCGTACGCGACCGCATCGCCTTCGAACACCTCACCCCGCTCTTTGCCCAGGAAAAATTCCGCCTGGCAGGGAAAAACGCCACCACCTCCACGCGCATCATTGACCTGTTCGCCCCGATCGGGAAAGGACAGCGCGCCATGATCGTCGCCCAACCCAAAACCGGTAAGACCATCCTGCTCAAGGACATCGCCAATGCCATCGCCGCCAACCACCCGGAAGTATATCAGATCATGCTGCTGATCGACGAACGTCCCGAGGAGGTTACCGACATGCAGCGGGGGGTGAAGGCCGAAGTGATCGCTTCGACCTTCGACGAGCCCGCCGAGCGACACGTCCGGGTAGCCAACATCGTCCTGGAAAAGGCCAAACGCCTGGTGGAAAGCGGACACGACGTAGTGATCCTGCTGGACAGCATCACCCGTCTGGCACGGGCCTACAACACCGTTTCCCCGGCATCGGGAAAAGTCCTCACCGGAGGAATCGATGCCAATGCACTCCACAAACCCAAACGCTTCTTCGGCGCCGCGCGCAACATCGAAAACGGCGGATCGCTTACCATCATCGCTACGGCCTTGATCGATACGGGTTCCAAGATGGACGAAGTGATCTTCGAGGAGTTCAAAGGCACGGGCAACATGGAACTTCAACTGGACCGCAGACTGTCCAACCGCCGCATCTTCCCGGCCATCGACCTGATCGCTTCGGGTACGCGCCGCGACGACCTGCTACTCTCCAAGGACGTGCTCAACCGGATGTGGATCCTGCGGAAAATGCTGGCGGACATGAATCCTCTCGAGGCCATGGAATTCATAAAACAGCGTCTGGAAAACACGATCAACAACGAAGAATTCCTCATCTCGATGAACAGTTAGGGGTTTGTTAGAAAAAATTAAATGTTAAAGTCGTTTTTTTTTGTATTTAGTGGATATTTTATATTACTTTTGTCTTGCTAAGAGAAGTCCTATTTTAAAGAACAATAAAAACACGAATTCAAAAATGAAAACAAAACTTACTTTGCTAAAAAATGCCTTGCTCGTAGGGTGTGCTGTGTTCGCACTGACGTCATGCTCGGATGACGACAGTCTGGACTACACGACGTACGACTGCGCAGGCCTCTATGAGGGTTCGTTGACTATTCGTGAACATGGAACGGGCGCGAATAACAACTGGCTCAACGGTTCGACGCTGTCGTATTCCGCAGCACCTTTGGAGGTAACGGCCGTATCCGCTACGCAGTTGAAGTACGAGGCAGACTCTATTCCTGAAGTAACTTCTACGTGGGGTTATCAGATCGCTGTAACCGTTGACTACGTAAGCGACGGCGTAGATATGAAGTACTTCACCGCTTCGGGTGCTGAATACACCGTTGACAGCTTGAAAGCTGATGGTTCGCATACTTACACCAAGTACACCAACTGCGACGTTCTGGCTCATGCAAAACCGCTGGGTGTTCGTCTTGAGATCAGAGGTGGCGAAGGAAACTATCAGGGCGGCTTGGTTACGTATCGTTCCAACGACAAGCAACTCGGAGAATAAGATTCCACTTATCAGATATTCCAAGGCCCTTCTTCAAGGGCCTTTTTTCATGCCCTTCTCTCTCGCCCCCCGGAGTCGATCCAAATCTCTCGATAAAAAAGCCCTCTAAAAAATCCCTCCTTTCCGGCTCTATGGATAAAGCGCTCCCATTCCCTGGACCGACGCCGAACTTTTGCCGAAGTCCAAAAGACCCCTTGCAGAAACCGATCGGATCTTGTCTTTTCTGTTAAACTCAAGAGAAACTCGTTTTAAAACGGAGAAAAAGGTATCTTTGCAGCTGAAAAAAAGCAATCTTACACTCTCATGAAAAAGAATTTTTTGTATTCCCTGTTGATGGCCGTTGCCGTTCTGTTTACAGCGGCCTGCTCCAAGGAAGAGGACAAAACGCTCGAAGGAGTCCCCGGCACGTACGAAGGCCGCAACCTCTCCGTAGCAGTCAATAATGTACTGCTGGACGATGCCAACATGTCGGTAACCATCTCGGGCGACAATCGCGATGCCATGACACTCGTGGCTAAAAACATCATTCTCGGTCAGGCTTCCTACACGGTAAACGATGTCCAGTTCCGGGTGGATGAATACGACAACCGTATTTTTGCCGCCGATGCCAGCACCGACTGCAACCAGGTAACGATCTCCGGGAAGATTGCCAGCGGAAAGATGACTCTGAGCATCAGCCAGGAGGGCGTAACGGGCGTATATGATACCGAATCGGGCGACTTGACCCTCGCCTTGAACAATGCTCCTTTCTCGGGCAATGCCTCGGTAGAAATGCAAGGAGCCTCCTCGTCCGACATGCAGATGATCCTGAAGAACGTCGTATTGGGCGCTGACGAATTTACCCTCCCCTCGCTGACTATCTCCAAAAGCACTGCGGCTGCGGCTTCCCATTCGACCCGCGAAGGTGGTTCCCTCACTCCGTACAACATTTCCGGAAGTGCCAAAGACGCCTACCGGGAAGTTTCCGTATCCGGACAAATCGACGGGACAGGCATGAACCTGACCGTAACGGTAAAGAATCTGGGCGACCTCGCGGGCAGTCAGTGGAAAATAGCCGCAGATCCCCAGATGCAGGTACCTACGATCTTGCTCGAAATGGAAACCGCCCAAGAGTCCGTTCAGTTCGGAGACGGAACGATGGCGCCCGAGGAATTCGTAACCTCCATCCGGGGACTTGTCGGGATGATGGCCGCCCAATACTTCTCGGCTCTGCAATATCTCGAATTCCAGGCCGATGGCAACATCGCCCTGCTGGTACTCGACCCGGCCAATAACGGAGCACCGATCCAAATCCCCAACGAACTGATCCCCGAAGGAGCCATCCGCTGGTACATGACGGAAGGCCAGGTAATGTTCGTGGTGGATGCCGAAATGATCAACATGATCCCCGGAGGTTACGGCGAGATCATCACCAGCTTCTTCGAAGTAAAGAACGGCATGGTCTATGTGCCGCTGAACTTCAAAAAGACCACCACGGGCGTAGCCGTTTATCTGGACAAGGCGTTCCTGCTGCAGGCTCTCCCTGTGGTCAAACAATTGCTGGCCGGCATGGAGATCGATCCGTCGATCGGGGGGATCATCACCGCATTGCTGCCCCAAATAGAGACTATCGTCAACGAAAGTACGGTGTTCAACGTCGGATTCGAGTTGGAGAAAGTCGCCCAGTAAGCAAAATCGCTGTGCCAAGCGCCAAATAAAAAGCGTTCNNGAACGCTTTTTATTTGGCGCTTGCTCTTTCTTTCCCCGACAAGGAGAGGCTTTTCCTGCAAGTTTTTCACAGGCTCTACGATTGCCGGTTTGATAAAAAACGTTTTTATCCAAAACCAAACAAGATCTCCCGAAAAATCAAAGTTGTAAAACAAAATAGTTAATAATCAAAAAACATTCGTTTTAATCAAAAAATTAATTATATAAAACATTATTTTTGTCTTGAATAAAAACCTACCTTTACAACAAGAAATAACGCAATTATCAAAAAACATGATTAACATAATAGTGGTGGACGACCACGAGGTAATCAGGCGAGGGCTCGAACTGATCTTTCAACAGACACCGGATATCACCCTGGCCGGATCGACGGACGATCTCGAAACAACGATCCAACTGCTGCACGAAAACCACCAGACCGACGTATTGTTGCTCGACTTGGAAATGCCCAAGGCCAACGGACTGACGGTTCTGCGAAAAGTAAAAGAGGAATTCCCGGGCATTCGGGTTCTGATCTATTCGATGCATCCTGACGAGATCTACGCCATCAACTGCCTCAAATCGGGCGCCATGGGTTACGTAAACAAATCCACCTCCATCGAAGTATTGCTGGGAGCCATCCGCAAAGTGGCAGGAGGCGACATCTACCTTTCGGAAAAACTGTCGGAACGCATGGCGTACCAAAAACGCTCCGGCCTTGCCGCAGCCCAGCGCCGGATGTACAAACGCCTGTCGGTACGCGAAGTGGAAGTACTCAAGCTCCTTACCAGCGGAAAACGCAACAAACAGGTAGCCGAGGAGTTGGGCATCAACGAAAAAACAGTGAGCACCTACAAAGCACGACTGCTCAAAAAACTGAACGTCAACAACATGGTGGAACTGATCAACCACGCCAAAAACGTCGAAATGCGCGAGAAGATGTTCCAATAACGGGTGTAACACCTTCCTCGAACTTCTCCATCGGCCGGGCAAAGCCCGGCCGATGTCGTTTGCCCCCCCCCAAAGCCCAAGAGCGGGAAAAACATCGGCAAGGAAAACAAAATTACACACGGTTTTCTTACCTTTGTGGCAAGAACCTACCACATCGCACCATGAAATACCGTCGAATCCTGCTCAAACTTAGCGGAGAAGCCCTGATGGGCGAACAAAATTACGGAATAGATCCTCAACGCCTCGCTCAATACGCCCAGGACATCCAGAGCGTCGCCCGGGAAGGCGTCGAGATAGGCTTGGTCATCGGCGGGGGCAACATCTTCCGGGGCATGCAAGGAGCGGCTCAAGGCATGGATCGAGTACAGGGCGACTACATGGGGATGCTGGCCACTGTCATCAACGGACTGGCCCTTCAAGGAGCGCTCGAAGAAAAAGGCCTCAAGACCCGTCTGCAAACGGCCATCGAAATGGAACGCATTGCCGAGCCGTTCATCAAACGCAAAGCAGTCCGCCATCTGGAGAAAAAATGCGTTGTGATCTTCTCTGCCGGCACGGGCAACCCGTTCTTTACCACCGATACGGCGGCCGTATTGCGCGCCGTCGAGATCCAGGCCGACGTCATCCTCAAAGGTACCCGCGTAAACGGTATCTACACCGCCGACCCGGAGAAAGACCCTTCGGCCACCAAATTCGACCACATCACCTACGACGAACTGTACGACAAAGGCCTCAAGATCATGGACAAGACGGCCTTTACCCTGTCGCAGGAAAACAAGATGCCCATCGTCGTATTCGACATGAACACCCCCGGCAACCTGTACAAGGTATGCTCGGGAGAGCCGATCGGCACCTTGGTTACCGACTGAACCCCGCTCACAAAGATATTTCCAAAACCGAATAACGAACCCCTCAGCGACATACACACGATGAACGAAGAACTCGACCTGATCGTAGAAGACGCTTCCGAGCGCATGGAAAATTCGATAGAACACTTTGAAAAAGCCTTGCTCAAACTGCGCGCCGGCAAATCCTCGCCCGTGATGCTGGAAGGCGTCATGGTAGAATACTACGGCACTCCCACAGCCTTGGACAAGGTGGCCAACATTGCCTGCCCCGACCCGCGCACCATCACGGTCAAACCTTGGGAACGCAACCTGCTTTCCGAGATCGACCGCGCCATTCTCAATGCCAACCTGGGCTTTACCCCGGCCAACAACGGCGAGATGATCATCATCAACATTCCCCCGATGACCGAAGACCGCCGTCGCGAACTGGTACGCATGGCCCGCACCGAACTGGAAACGGCCAAGGTGAACATCCGCAACATCCGCAAGGACGCCAACAACTCGGTGCGCCGGGTAGAGAACGTCAGCGAGGACTTGGCCAAGGAATACGAAGAAAACATCCAGGGCCTCACCGACAAGTTTATCGCCCGTTGCGAGGCGATCATGGCGCAAAAGGAAAAGGACATCATGACGGTGGCTTAACCGGCCTCCCGTCCCTTCCCACACAAACCCCCGGCTCGCTGCGCGA
>DCEW01000046.1:0-9268 GCA_002314265.1 Flavobacteriales bacterium UBA1820 | reverse complement strand
GGATGGCATAGTGGTTCTCACGCGTTTGCGTGGGCTGTTGACCACATCTGTATCCCAGGTTTCCTACGACCTCCAAATGAAGACGTGGCATAACAGTTCCACGCTTTTTTTATACACCTGTTTTCCCGAGGGACTGGGGAAAACATTAAAAAACTTGAACGCTATGAAAAATTCCATCTTCCTCGTTCTTTTAAGTTGTTTTGGTTTTCTGTCTGCTAAAGCAGAAACCACGCTCAACCAGGATGAACAAAACACTACTTTATATCGTCCTACTGTTGAAGATCATTTCACATATAAACTTTTCCCAACGGAGAATATGTGGATATTCATCAAGCTAAACACGCGTAACGGCCAATTATGGCTCGTGCAGTTCAGCCTTGATGAAGATAATCGAGGCGAATTTTATTTAGGGCTGCCTATCATTAATGATGCCGACGGAACAAACGGACGTTTCACGCTTTATCCGACACAAAATATGTACAATTTTATTTTATTGGATCAAATCAACGGTCAAACATGGCAAGTCCAATGGTCTATAGACATCGACAACCGATTTGTCATCCCCATTCCCTCTGAAAATTGATTACGCGATAAATAACCTCAAGTTCAACCCTTATGAAAAAAATCATCCTCATATCGCTTTTAGGCCTTTGCACGATCAACCTATCTGCACAAAACCCATCGACACATCTGACTTTTATGGGAATTCCTATCAATGGATCTCCTAATGAATTTATGCTTAAACTCACAAATAAAGGGATGTCTTATATTAAATCAACAGGAGATATAACTCTTCTTCAAGGGGATTTTGCAGGATTCAACGATTGCACGATTGGTATATACGCAAATAACAACATTGTAAACAGTATTGTTGTCTCGACCCCCAAGTACGATGAGTGGACCTCCCTCGAAACAGGATACAATTTTCTAAAGCTTGGACTTACAGAAAAATACGGAGACCCCATATCCTGTACTGAAGAATTCCAATCATACAGATATCCGAACAACACCCGCAAAATGAAACTTGCCAAAACAGGGAATTTAACTTACAATTCTCTCTTTGAAACAGATGAAGGGTATATCAATCTCTCTATTTTGAAAGATCATTGTCAAATCATCTATACCGACAAAGACAACTTCACAACTTCTGAAACAGCAAAATACAACGATTTATAACCAAAAAAGCCTGATGTCTTCACATCAGGCTTTTTCAGCAAATCCCGGAGGCTTTCACACCCCCCGAACGAACTCCTCCACGACCTCCGTATCGGGGTCGATCGGAGTGAAATGTTTTTCCTTTCCCAAGAATTTGCGCAAGCCCTCCGGCAAATCGAAATCCCGTCCCAGCGCCTCGTGGATCACGTTGGAAAACTTCGCCCAGTGCGCCGTCGAAAGCCAGAACCCCCGCACTTGGTAAGCCTTGGCCGCATTGTACCCCACCGCGCTGTGCGGATCGGACACATATCCATAACGCTCGTACAGCTCGCGGATCGCTGCCAGGATCGCCTCGTCGTCGCAGCGATACCCCTTCACCCCGGCGGTGAGCGCCGTAAAGTCGCCCCCGTAGAGATCGAGTATCCGCTCGTAATTACTCGGATTGCCCACGTCCATCGCATTGGCCAGGGTCATCACCGACGCACGGGGCTCAAACACCCCCGTCTCCAGGTATTTCGGGATAATGTCGTTGGCGTTGGAAGCTGCGACGAAACGCCCTACCGGCATCCCCATCCGGGCAGCCAGCATGCCGGCCGAAAGGTTGCCGTAGTTCCCGCTCGGCACTACGATGTCGGGGGCGTCCTCGCCCGTGGTCTTTTTCCACTGTGCCCACGCGTAAAAGTAATAGAACGACTGGGGCATCCAGCGGAGCAAGTTGATGGAATTGGCGGAAGTAACGGCCTTTTCCCGGCGAAAAGCCGCATCGGAAAAGATCTCCTTGACGATACGCTGGCAGTCGTCGAACGTACCGCGCACCTTCAGCGGATGGATATTGCCACCCAGGGTGGTCATCTGGCTTTCCTGCAGGTCGCTCACCTTCCCCTCGGGGTACAGCACCACGACCCGGATGCCCTCGATCCCGTAAAAACCGTTCGCCACGGCGCTGCCCGTATCGCCCGAAGTAGCCGTCAGAATGACCAGATCGTCGTCCTTTTCATTCAATTCGCCCAACGCACGGCCCATGAAACCTGCGCCGACGTCCTTGAAGGCAAAGGTAGGCCCGTGAAAGAGTTCCAGGGTGTACTTGTCGTCCCCGATGTAGCGAAGAGGCACCGGAAAACGGTAAGCACCCTCCACGATACGGCGTATCTGCTGCAAAGACAAGTCCTCGCCGAAGAAAAGCCCGGCGATGTACTCGGCCAGACCGGCAAAGGAGCCTTCCGAAAGTTCGAGCACCCGGTCCTTGTCGACGGCCGGGATCCGCTCCGGCATGAAAAGCCCCCCGTCGGGTGCCAGTCCCATAAAAGCCGCCTGCTTGAGCGTGTAACGAGCGGCATGATCTCGCGTACTGTAATATTTCATTTTCGTTCTTTTTCCTGTCCGTTATTTATCTCCTCCCTCCAATACCCGCGCGCCGACGGTCGGCACATGCGAAACATAGAGGTCGTTTTCGATGTTCAACCGATCAAAATGCACCTTCATGGCTTGTCCTACCCGCTGAGCCGTTTCGATCGAATCGCTCAAAGCGAATACCGAAGGCCCGGACCCCGAGATGTTGACCGCCAAGGCTCCTTCGGCCATGCAAGCGGCCTTGAGCGCATCGTAGCCCGGGATAAAACCTTTCCGGTACGGTTCCACCACCACATCGCGCATCGAACGGCCGATGAGTGCCATGTCGCCCATCATGATACCGGCAACCAATCCGCCGACATTTCCCCATTGGGTAACGGCCTCGCGCATCGGGATTTCCTTGCGCAACACCTCGCGGGCCGCCTTGGTCGAGACCATGATGTGGGGATGCACCACCGAGAAACAAAACGCCTCCGGCACGGGCAGGCTGACCACATCGAGGGGTTCGTACCCGCGGATGAACACGATGCCGCCCATTACCGATGGGGCGGAGTTGTCGGCATGGGCCGTGCCGCTGATCAGTTTTTCGCCCTGCATGGCAAACTCCACCAGGTCTTTCACGGCAAAGGGTCGGCCGAAAAGTTCGTTGAGGCCGAAGACGGCGGCCGCCGACGAAGCGGCGCTCGAACCGATACCGCTGCCCGGGAGGATCTTTTTCTCCACGACGATCTCCACCGCCGCTTTCTTTCCTACGGCGGCCAGGAATGCGCGAACGGCCGGAGTAATGACGTTCTTTTCGACGTCCGAAGGGAGGTCCACCCCGCTTTCGTTGTCGATCGACAAACTGTCGCCCGGACGGACGGACATGCGCAATACGTCGCCAACCCCATCCAGGGCCATTCCCATCACATCGAATCCGCAACCCAGATTGGCCGTCGAGGCCGGGGCGAATACTCTTATCGTTTTATTTTCCATTGTCGGATTTTCAGATTTTTGCTTTGACTACCAAAAAAAGGAAACATACTTTGCCGGAGTTCCGCTTTCTCT
This sequence comes from Flavobacteriales bacterium UBA1820, assembly GCA_002314265.1. Lineage (GTDB taxonomy): Bacteria > Bacteroidota > Bacteroidia > Flavobacteriales > UBA1820 > Merdimorpha. Next base: position 5,716 of record DCEW01000046.1, on the reverse strand, counting down.
CATCTCCCGTCCCGGACCGATACGGGTTCCAACCCCTGCTCTCCCGCGGGGACCTAAAAGCATTAGGTATGACAAATTGGAAATATACTACGCTCTACCCCCGAGGGGTAATTGTGGTAATGGTAGTAGTGGTAGTCGTGAGGCCCGAAGTAATCACGGTGCAAGTGCTCAGGCCGAAGCCCTCGCCCGAAATGATGCCGCCGATGTTTGCCCACGTGTTTTTCATAACGGCTGCAAAGCTACGGCAAATTTTTATACATCCAAAACGATTTCGCTTTTTTTATGCAATTTACCCATACTTTAACACATCACAACAAAAAACACGACAACACAAACGCGAAATCGTTGCATTTTTCATTTCACACTCCTTCTTCCCAAGAAGGAAAAAGAAGAAAACTATTCGTCAAGCCCCTGCGCCTCTTCCAACAAAGCCTTCGCCCCCTCCGGCCGTCCTGCCAAACGGCAAAATTCGGCTACCCGCGACAAGGCTTCCTTCAGATCCGCCCCATGAGCATTGCCATCGAGGCGGAAGAGCTGCCGACGGTCGGACAACATCGCCCGGTAATGTTCTTCGGCACGGGGGAGATCTCCGATCTTTTTCTCGTAGAAAACAGCCAGGTTGTTGTGCAACACCGCCGAACGCAGCAAAGCCCTTTCGGATACCTCTTCGCCATACTCGGAGAGGGTTTTCTCATTCGTTTCCAAGGCCGCCCGGTAATGCTCCTCGGCGCGGGGAAACAGCCCTTGGCGGGAATACGAAAACGCCAGGTCGTTCTCCAGTTCGACCACGCGCGGGAGGAAATTTTCGTCGCACCGGGCGAATTCCCGGCCATACGCCAAGGCCTTTTCGAGCGCACGGACTTCCTGATCGTACCGACCGGTGTCGGCATAGACAAGAGCGAGATTGCCCAAGGCAGCGAGGATCTGCGGAGGGGTTTCATACTGGTCGTCGTAGAGTTGTTCGTACTGGCGGATCGAAGCCTGGTACAAGTCTTCGGCCTGCTGCATGTCCCCGCGGTCCGCACAGCTCAGAGCGCGGTGGAACAAATCGGAAGCCGACGCGCAGGTAGGTTTTTCCTGATTGGACATTTCCCGTTCGTGGTTTTATTTACGAAAACAAAAACAAGCAGAGCGACTCAAAGCTGTCCGTCCTGTGCCTGGCGGATCATATCCTCGCTGGCCGTGATGTAAACCTCCACCCGGCGATTGGCCGCGCGGCCTTCCGCCGTAGAATTGTCGGCAATGGGAGCGTCGTATGCCAGCCCTTCGGTCTTGATGCGGTCGCGGGAGATCCCCTGTCCCACCAGATTGTTGGCCACGGCCGTAGCGCGCTCCAAGGAAAGGCGCTCATTGACCGTACGCGAACCGGTATTGTCCGTATGGCCGTACACGGTGATGTCCGTCTGGGGATTGTTCCGCACGGAAGCGGCGAACTTGGCCAGGGAAGCGCGTGCCGAAGAACTCAATTCGGACTTTCCGGTGTCGAACAGGATGCCCGAATCGAACGTCACCCGAATCGCCTGGAGATTGTTCTTATCCGTTACCGTTTCCACCCGGGCCTCATCGCCCAACTGCGATTCGAGTTCCGCCGCCTGGCGGTCCATCTTCTTGCCGATGGCCGCCCCGGCTGCCGTACCGACAACCCCGCCGACCGCCGCTCCGATCACCGCACCCTTTCCTCCGCCGATGATCGCGCCCAGCCCGGCACCGGCTGCCACACCCGAACCAGCCCCGATGGCCGCACCTTTGCCCGTATTGCTCCAAGTCGAGCAGGAGGAACAGGCCAATACCGCAGCGGCCAGTACGACCGCCATCTTACCGCTTACCTTTTTCATCGTCTTCCGTATGTATTCGTTATTTTTTACCGGCGCAGCCGGACTCCCCGACCACCGCCCTTTTCAAGACAAAGAAACACTTTCCCCGGCACTTTTGCAAGGGGAAAATCAATTCTGCCCGCGAGACACCCAGCGCAGATTCAGCACTAGCGTCCGCCCGGCTTCCACCGGGATCCGATCCCCCAGCAGGCACATCTGCTCCGACTGCAAGGCTCCGACCGCAGCCCGCTCCAAACGATCCACCTCCCAACGTTCGATGCCCAAGACCGCAAAGTCGAACTCCGGAACGAACGACTGCTCCACCGAGGAGGTATTGCGACAAACGACCACCAACCGATCCGCCAACCGATAGGCCGACACGCGGATGAACGGGTTGGATACACGCACCGGAGAAGCCCCCTCGTCTTCGGGATAAAAACGCACGCCGTCACCCTCCAGACCGAGTTCCTCGCGCGCCTCCCACAACGCCTTGATCCACGAAAGGGAAAGACTGTCCGAGAACACTCCGTACGCCGCCTGCCCACAGGACAGCCCCGCCAACACGTCTCCGGACGACGAAGGCGCAAGGCCATACTGCGGCAAGCCCCCCAAACGAGCCAAACGCTCCTCCCCGGTGGTTTTCCCCAAGGTATCAGGCACCACCACCGCATCGATCCACGGAGCATGGCCCAGCAGCGAAGCGTCGAAGCCCTGCTCGTACCACAGCACGGTCAGCGGCTCTCCTGCTGCCGTGCGCCGCAATGAATACTCCGGCAAGCGAAGACGATTGACCGCCTCGTCGGACAACACGACCCCTTGGACGCTTCTGCCGCGCAGGACTTCATCGTAGAGGGTGTCCATCGCTGCGGAAAACGACTCCTGCGGAGCGAAATACCACGTCCGCCCGGCATTTTCCCGGGTAAATGCATAACCCAGCGAAGCCAGTGCCCGCGCCGGGAATCCGTCGGCAGGCAGTGCAAAGGGGCGCAGATAAGGGAAAAGGCCGACTCCCGCAGCCCACAAACTGTCCGCCCGGCGGCCGTTGCGACCTTCGAGCAGGCGAAGGGGCTGTGCGACAATGAGGCCGTCCGCCCGTCCTATTTCCTCTATCCGGGGAAGGGTATCGCCCTCCACCCACAACAGACGACGTCCATCGGCATTCCCTGACGTATAACCCATCGGCAGCATCTGCATGGAACACTGCAGGGAGATGCTCTCGCCCGCCTGCATGCGCAGCGGGCCGCTGCCCACGATGAGCCCCGGACGGGCTGTCTTGTACAAGGTAACCGTAGCCTCCGGCAAACGATAAAACACGTTGGATGTATCGGGATCGACCGTGACGAATACGCCGCCCTCCTTCCCGCCGATCCAGAGCCCTGAAAACCCTTCGGAAGGGTGCCGGCTGACCACCTGCCCGTCGGCTACGCAAACCGTATCGTAACAAGCCTGTCCCGCCTGCTCGGAAAATCCGGCTTCGAGGGTGATGTTGCGAAAATCGATCCCGGAGAGTGCCTGTACCCTCACATCGTAATGGATCTTCCCGTAAGCCGACAGGCTGGCCTGCAGCCGGACGTCCATGTCGTGCGTACGGACGCTTCCTTCCCAGAGTTGCACACCGCCTTCCCGGCGGAGAAAGCGCAGGTCGCGCACACCGATCTTCCGAGTGCCGTTTGGAGTGGAGAACACCAGCAGCATCGGCACATCCAACAGAGAAGTCTGCCCGGTGTAGAGTTGGATGGGGAGGGCCGTTTCGGGATTGATGGCCAGCATGTTGTTCCCGCTGCTCACCAGATACCCCTGCGACATGGTCACCGGAAAACGGGGATTGAGGGCCAGATTCGTCAGCGAATCCCGCCTGGACTTCTGCCCGATGCGCGAGAGGAAATCCGCCCGGCGGCTCCCCGCCGGATCCGGCACAGCATCCTCCACCCGCAGGGTAAACGGAACATCGCGCGCCGTCCCACCTCCCTCTATCCGCAGCGAAAGGTCGTAGTTGCCCGCCGGCGTATCGGCCGAGGTCTCGACGACGGCCCAGATGCTGCGAAGCTCCCGGGGCGCGATCGACTGTTCTTCGCCCCCCACCACCCGCAGGGAAATCCCCGCGCTGGAAGCCGATGTGTAGCGCACAACAAGGGGACACGGGACGCTACCCGTGCCGACCACACCCACCTGCACCAGGGCTTTCTCTCCCACCGATACCCGAACGGTGTCGCCCACGGGCTTCATTTCGGTCTTCCGGCCGAACATCCGGGAAAAGAATCCGCCGGAAGCCGGGGCGTCGTCCGAGGGAACAGCCCACAGGAGCGGGAGGCGGTTTTCCCCGTTCAAGGGATAACGTTCGGGGACGAAATACGCGCGAAAGGCATCACCCGCCGCACGCGAAAAGTAAGCGTTCGCTTCGGTGGTTGTCGCGCAGACGGCGTAAGGGTCGTCCGAGGGGAGATCGCGCCATTGTATCTGGAGGGTTTCCGCCTGCGGGAAACGGATAAAGTCGGGATAATTCTCCGGGCGGTGTTTCCGGGTCCAGACGGCCCGGGAGAAGGCCCGGTCGGAAAGGTCGTCGTACGGCGCCCCATAGAGGATGTAATTGCCGGCCGAGAGGGCTTCGAAGGCGATCACCAGCCGGTCGGGAGAAATTTCCCGGACATAGACATTGGCCACTCGCTGCCCGTCCGAGGCCCGATACACCGCCACATGCCGCAAGGCTTCCTCCGCTTTTTTCCCCGGAAAGTCCGAGGGCATGCGCCACACCACGTCGGCACGCACCGCCCCAGCAGGACGGGCGACGTACACATACGCCCGCACCGAAGCCGTGGGTTCCACCCAAGGGGCCGCGGGTTGTGCCCCGAGGGAGATCGAGGCGAAAAACATCAGGAACAACCCGGTGAAAAATCGGGTGCGGGATTTCTTTTCTTTCAACACACGTCTGTTTTTTTGTCTTCGAGCCCCGAGGGGCTCTCTCCGGCTGTTTTTTTGAATTCCAAAAGTACGGACTTTTCCCCGGAACGGGGCAAAAAAAGGCGCTTTTAAGACCCGGGGCGAAAAGTATCGCGAAAAACTTGCATATTCGACAAAGCAAACGTATCTTTGCCGTCCCGAAGAAAGGGGAAAATTTCATTGTTCAACAACCCATACAAACCGTTACAAATGTACGCAATCGTAGAAATAGCGGGGTTTCAGTACAAAGTACAAAAAGACCAGTATGTCTATGTCAATCGCTTGGCCGGCGAGGTGGACAGCGCGGTAACCTTCGACAAGGTGCTGCTGGTGGCCGATGACAAAGACGTAAAAATCGGCACCCCGACTGTATCAGGCGCAAAGGTAGAGGGCAAGATCCTCGAGCACCTGAGAGGAGAAAAAGTTCTGGTATTCAAGAAAAAACGCCGCAAAGGCTACCAAACCCTCAACGGACACCGTCAGTATCTGACCAAGGTCCTGATCAGCGACATCGTGGCTTGAGAAAAAGGGCCGGAAACCAAATTCGTCTAACCAAAAAAAACAGAGATAAGAGATGGCACACAAGAAAGGTGTCGGTAGTTCCAAGAACGGCCGTGATTCGGAAAGCAAACGCCTGGGCGTGAAGATCTTCTCCGGAGAGGCTGCCGTAGCCGGCAACATCATCGTACGCCAGAGAGGCACCAAACACTACGCAGGACAGAACGTCGGCATGGGACGCGACCACACCCTGTTCGCCAAAGCGGACGGAGTGGTTACCTTCCAGAAAAAGCAGGGCGACAAGTCTGTTGTCAGCGTAATCCCCGTAACGGAAGCCTAAGGGCGCCGTTATCGCTTTAAAATAGGCAAAAACCGGAACCGACCTGTCGGTTCCGGTTTTTTTGTGCCCCGGAGAAACCTTATGATCGGTGCGAACAAAGCACGTGCGGCTGCGGGCAAGCGTAGGG
>DCEW01000095.1 GCA_002314265.1 Flavobacteriales bacterium UBA1820 | reverse complement strand
GGGCGGGGCCGAATGGCCCCGCCCCGCTTGCCCGCAGCTCGTTTTTCGAGTGGCCTCCCGGAAAGAGATCAGGACAAGGCCTTTTCCATGATAAAATCGTCCATCACAAAACCGTGGCCGATATCGGCCACTTTTTCTTCCCGGACGACGAATCCCCGGTGGAGATACACCTGGATGGCGGTTTCGTTGTGGCGGTTGACCGTGAGCCAGATGGCCTTCAAAGCCCGGCGGCGGCACTCCCCTTCCATAAAGTCGAAGGCTGCGCTCGAAAGCCCCTTCCCGCGGAAAGCACGGAGGATGTACAGTTTGCTCAGAAACAAGCGCCCTTCGCCATCCTCCCGGATGCCGAAATACCCGGCGTTTTCCCGGCCGCAGCGCAGAAAATAATACGCATATCCTTCGCTTTGCATCTGCCGGGTGAGGGCTTCTTCCGACTGAAAACGGGCGAGCATATACTCGATCTGCTCCCGGGAGAGCAAGTGAGCGAAACATTCGTGCCATACCTGCTCGGCAAGGGCTGCCAGGGTGCCGATCGAGGGAGCTTCGACCGGGACGATCTCCAAAGTGTTTTTCGCCTCTTTCGAGAACAAAGATGTGTTGTTTTCCATGGTATTTCCTTCAAAAAGAATCTTTCCTATTCTATACCGGAAGCAGTGGCGCGCAATAAGTCTTATTTACGACCCTGTCCCGCATAGCTCATACCGCATAACCTGCTTACTTCAACTGCTTTCTATATACCGAATCCAGGGTATTCCCATCCTTGTCTTTCCATTCGACCCATCCATTTGAGGAGCAACCCATGCAGAAATTGGAGGCCGTACTGGGGCTGGAGAATGTCTTGTCCGAGTCCATCGTCCAAACACCCTTGTCAAAAGTGGCATATTCCCGAAGCACCTTCTCCCGCTTTTCTTTCCAGGAGAAAGACGGCGTGCAATCCTTGGCCATCACGCTTCCTTTCAGCACCGTGAATCCCGCGGAATTATAAAATCCTTTTGCATCGCATCCACGGCCTTTGGCGAAGAACAGATGCTCTTCCTTGGGGCGGGATACCTCGAAGATACCGCAACCGATAAACGACGCCAGAAACTTAATGTCCTCAAAAAACTCCTCCATCGCATCCCGCTGATGTTCGGGAAGGTTGGGCGCTTTGGGGATCTGCTTGTTTTCGTCGAGCACGAACGAGTTCGACAGCTTGGCTTCGGCAATCGCACGGTATTCCAGATATTGCACGTCGGCCTTGGTCATGTCCTCGTCCTTGGAGACAAAGACAAGCGCTTTTTGCCAAAAGGCTTTTTTGCTGTCATGGTCTTTTATCCGTTCTCTGAAATTTTCCGTTTCTCCGATATAAGCCTGCGGCTTGGTTGCCTCATCTTCTCCGATCAGGATGTAAAAAGCCGGCTTGTGCAGTTTCTCCTGCTCATTCAAATAGGCCAAGTTCGAGCGCGGAATGACAAACATCTGGCAAATCTTGTTGCTGATAAAAACATATTGCGTTCCTTTCGGATCGCCGTCGATGAGGTAGGTAGTAACTGTTTTTCCCATAACTGGTCGGACTCCGGTTGCATCAAAGATACCATTTTTCCCTTCCTTATGCAATCCTATCCTGCGCAGAAAACCGCTCTGGACAATCCGCCCCCCCCGAGCGCTCGCCGGCAGCATGAAATCCGATGCGGAAGATGAGCAAAAGGGAAAGGGCCCCTAACGAGTGTCGTCTGCCCCCTAACGGTGGGCGAACCATGTGATCTGCCGTTTGGCATAATTGCGGGTGTGCTGCTTGACCAGCTCCACGGCCTGCTCCAGGGAGATCCGTCCATCGAAGTAATCAAAAAATTCGCGATACCCCACGCTCTGCATGGCATTGCAATGCCGGTAGGGCAAGAGCGATTCCACTTCGCGAAGCAGCCCCTGTTCCATCATTCGGTCCACCCGGGCGTCGATCCGGGCGTAGAGTTCCGCGCGGGGCAGCTCCAGGTTGATGCGCTCCACCCGGAAGGGGCGCTCCACCCGACCCGTTCCCCGAAACGACGAATACGGCTGCCCGCTCGAAAGGCATACTTCCAGCGCGCGTGCCACACGGCGGGGATTCTTCAGGTCCACCTGGCGGTAATACACCGGGTCCTTCTCGGCCAGCAGGCGCTGCAAGGCCTCCAAGCCCTCGTGTTTTTCGAGTTTCGCCACCTGTTCCCGCACCTGCGGCGATACGTCGGGGATGTGGTCCAGGCCGTGTTCGATGGCCTCCAGATAAAGCCCCGATCCGCCTACCAGCACCACTTCCCGACCGCGCGCATGGATCTGCGCGATGCATGCCAAGGCATCCCGTTCGTAGTCGCCTACACTGTACGGGGCGTCGATGGGCAGATGTCCGATAAAATGATGCGGGGCGGCGGCCAGTTCCTCGGCCGAGGGTTTGGCGGTGCCGATGTCCATGCCCCGGTAAAACTGCCGCGAGTCGAACGAGACGATCTCCGCTCCGCGCGCCCGGGCGATCTCGATCGCACGGGCGGTCTTTCCGCTGGCCGTGGGGCCGGTTATTGCCGTAAGGGTGTACATCGGTTCTTTGCGATTCGTGGTGGGACTCGGTGCAAATGTATTAAAGTTCGCCGTTTTATCCGTACTTTTGTCCACGGCAAAAAATCTCGGCTATGGACACGGAAAACTACAAGGATATTCTGGGGCGCATTCGGGCTTTGGTCTTCGATGTGGACGGAGTGATGACCGACGGCATGGTAACGGTATTCCCCACCGGGGAATTCGTCCGCAGGATGAACGTCAAGGACGGCTTTGCCCTGCAACTGGCCGCCCGGCGGGGACTGAAGATCATCATCATCACCGGCGGGAGGGACGACTCGATCCTGACCCGCTTCAACCGCCTGGGCATCACCGACATCGTCCTCAACTCCACCTCCAAACTGGAAAAACTGCTCGAATACCGCGACGGATACGGCATCCCGCTCGAGCAGATGCTCTACATGGGGGACGACGTGCCGGACATCGACCCGATGAAAGCCGTCGGCCTGCCCTGCTGCCCGGCGGATGCCTGCCAGGATGTGCTGTCCGTAGCCAAATACGTTTCTCCCCTGCCGGGCGGAGCGGGCTGCGTACGGGATGTGGTGGAACAGGTGCTCAAGGCCCAGGGGAAATGGTACGGGGAGGATTTTGAGGGGTTCAATGCATAACTCCCATGCGAACCTGCGAAAAAGATAAAGAAATGGCTACCCCCGCGACAGAAAACAGTTTGGCCGAAGCCTTGAAAGGGCGGACGCTGGTGCTGGCTTCCACGTCGCCCCGGCGGATCGAATTTTTCGAAAAACTGGGCGTCCCGTTCCTCGCCCGCACCGGGGATGTCCGGGAACACTACCCCGACACGCTGACCGACGGGCGGGAGATCGCGCAATACCTCAGCCGGCTCAAAGCGCGCGCAGCCGGTCCCCTCGCCCCGCAGGAGATCATCGTGGGAGCCGACACCCTCGTATGGGCCGACGGCCGTCCGCTGGGCAAACCCCGCGACGAACAGGAAGCCGAGGCGACCCTTCGGGCGCTTTCCGGACGCACGCACGAAGTACTCACCGGCGTTACCCTGCGCAGCGTTACGGACGAAGAGTCGTTCTGCTGCGCCACCCGCGTCACGTTCCTGCCCATCGACCCGCAGGACATCCGGTACTACGTGTCCCGCTTCTCGCCCCTGGACAAGGCGGGGGCCTACGCCATCCAGGAATGGATCGGGGAGACGCACATCGCCTCCATCGAGGGGTCGTACCACAACGTGGTGGGGCTGCCTACGGCCCAACTGTACCAACGGCTGAAAAAATTTGCCGCCCGAGGGTAAAAAACGCTAATTTTGCACACGAGCATGGGCATCCTGATCGGCATCGACTACGGGGAAAAGCGCACGGGCATCGCAGTAAGCGACCCGCTGCAGATCATCGCTTCGCCCCTGTGCACCTTGCCTCCGCAAGAGGCCGTGGCTTTTCTGGAGCAATACTGCCGGGAAAACGACGTGGAGACCATCGTGGTGGGACTACCCCGACACACGTACTCGTGCGCGGCGCCGGTAGAGGTCGAAGGTGCCATTCGGGATTTCATCGGCCGCCTCGAACGGACGCTGCCGGGGGGCATTCCGGTGGAGCGGTACGACGAACGCTTCACCTCGCGCATCGCGGCACGCGATCTGGCTGCGAGCGGGATGCCGAAAAGCCGCCGCCAGGAAAAAGGCTTGCTGGACCGCACCAGCGCGGCGTTGATCCTGCGCGACTACATGGAGTCCCGCCACCGGTAAAGCGCCGCGGAGCCTTTGCCCGAGCTGCTGCCGGTATCGAAAGCAGGAGAGAGAGAGAGAGAAGAAGGGGGAGGGATAAGAGAAAGTATAAGCGAGAACACACAAAAAAGACAAAAGACGATATGAAACTTCCGATTATGGCCTACGGAGAACCTGTTCTCAAGAAAAGGGCCGAAGAGATCGACAAAGACTATCCGGAACTGGATGCGTTCATCGACGATATGTTCGAGACGATGGATGCGGCCGACGGGGTGGGTCTGGCGGCCCCGCAGGTGGGCCGTTCCGTGCGGGTGATCGTGGTGGACGGTTCGCCGTTTGCCCAGGACGAGGAATTGCCCAAAGAGGAACGGGACTTTCTGGCGGGATTCCGCCGGGAATTCATCAACCCGGAAAAACTGGAAGAATGGGGCGACAAGTGGGGCTTCGAGGAAGGCTGCCTGAGTATTCCCGGGGTGCACGAGAAGGTGTTCCGCCCGCAAAACATCCGCGTGCGCTACTACGACCGCCAGTGGAACCTGCACGAAGAGACCTTCTCGGGACGGGCGGCCCGGATCTTCCAACACGAATACGACCATCTGGAGGGCGTGGTATTTACCGACCGTCTGTCCGCCCTTACCAAACGGGTGATCCAGAAACGCCTGCAACGCATCGCCCACGGCGAGGTCCATACCGAGTACGCGATGCATTTTCCCTATCGAAAATAACCACAAAACATACCGACAAGAACCAAAAAGATGAAACTCAAAGGTATCATTGCCATCTCGGGCAAACCGGGTCTGTACAAGATCCTCTCCCACGCGAAAAACGGTGTGATCGTCGAATCCGTTCCGGAAGGAAAACGGACGATGGCTTCGTTGAATTCCACGATGAGTTCGCTGGACGACATCTCGATGTACACCCAGAACGAAGAACTTGCCTTGCGCGAAATCATGCGCCGCATCGCCGAAAAAGAAGACAACGGCCCGGCTCCGGACGCCAAAACTTCCTCGGATGCCCAACTGAAGGAATACTTCGAGGCCATCGTGCCGGACTACGACCGGGAACGCGTCTATCCGTCGCACATCCGCAAGCTCTTCCACTGGTACAACCTGCTGCAAGGAGCCTCGCTGGTCTCCAAGGAAAAGGAAGACCCGGAGGAACAAGCCGCTGCCCAGTAACCCGCCGTCCCACCCAACGACCTCGACAAGATCATGATAGAAGTCAGAGTAAGTATCGGCCTTTCCGACCGGGCAGAAAACCTGGAATGCATCCGGATGCAACTGGGCGGGATGCCCCGCATCGGCGAATCGATCCTGATGACCCCCGAACTGGAAAAAATAGCGGCCAAACGCCGCCAGGAATGGGGTTTGCCGCCCGATACGCATGTAAACATCGTCAAACGTATCGGCTACGACCGGGAACCGACCCCGATCCTCATGCTCAGCACCCATCCGTCCACGCTGGTGATCACGTGCATCGACGAACAGGGCAAAGAGTTTTCACTCCCCTCCTCGGTCGTTCCCCGCGTGGGAGAACAGGTCATTTCGCCGAAAGACGAGGTTTTCTTCGTGAAAAACGTCATCTATGCCCAACGCATCATCATCCTTGAGTTGTCCAGCAAGGAAGTGGTGGCTGAAACCCGGATCATTCCGGACAATAATCCCATGCCGGTAGAAGTGGCCAACCCGAATCCGGTCGAGGTCTATTGTCCACAACTTGACCGGGGCATCGACGTCAACGTTACCAACTCGACCCTGTACGTGCAAGGCGAGCGGGACTACTGACACTCCGGCGCGCAAGTCCGTTCCAAGAAAAAGCCCGAAGGGAAAAACCCTTCGGGCTTTTTCTTTGGGCGACATGTCTTTCACGACAAAGGGAGGCTGTGCGTTTTTCCGCAAGGGAAGCCCGAACGAACGAAAACCGGACAGCCTCAAAACGAGAAATTCGCTTCGAGCCCCACCACATGCCGCCGGGCACCCGGCTGGCTTTGGTAGAGATAGAATCCATCGGTCGAAAAGGTATCCGTCCAGCGGTATTCGCACCCGCCCCGGTAGCGCACCCTGGCGAGCGAAAAATGTCCTCCGCGCCCCAAGTCGTTGTACATTTCCACCCAGAGATAGGGTGAAAGGCGATCCGTAGCCTCGACCTTTGCCTGGAGGCGGGTCCGCAGACGGTACTCGTGTTCGCTGCCCAAGGTATGCTGAAAACGTTCGCGCAGGGAAAATTCCACCCGCCCTACCTCAACCGATTCGGTGAGCGAAAACCAATACCGGTGTTCGACCGGCCAGCGGGTATCCGCGTGCTTGACCAGGAGTTCGTACCCGGCCTTCGCTTCCAGCCAGCGAGTAAGGCTGTATCCGGCCGCCAAGCTCCAACTCCAACGGTCGGTGGTCGAAAAATCGTCCTTCGAGCGGTATTCCAACCCGGTGGCAAGCTTCCACCGTTCGTCCAAACTCCACGAAACGGAGCCGGCCATCCACCCTGCCCGATCGGTTTTCCCGGCCCGCACATCGTCGGCGAACAAAAAAAGGAGGATCGTCCACAAGACGACCCCCCTGGTAGTCTTTTCCGTCTTTTTCACCCTTTCTCTCTTTGGTTCGAGGCAAAGAACGGGAAGGATTTTGAAGAGAAATTGAAAAAATCGGGATCGGGCTCAATATTCCGGCGGCAATTCCGCCAGCTGCGCCTGGGTAAATACCGGTCCGTCCTTGCAGACGTACATTTTCCCCACGTTGCAACGGCCGCATTTGCCCACCCCGCATTTCATCCGGTTTTCGAGCGTGGTGTAGATGTCCTGGTCGGAAAATCCGAGCGCCTGGAGCTTGGGCATCGTAAACTTGATCATCACCGGTGGGCCGCATACCACGGCAACCGTATTTTCGGCCGAAAGGCCGGCGGCGGCCACCACGTCGGGGACGAAACCTACCTCGCCTTTCCAGTCGGGAGTCTGCCCGCCCGGATCGACCGTGGTGATCAGCCGGACGTCGGGACGCTCCTCCCACTGTTTCAACTCCTCTTTGTACACCAGGTCGGCCGGGGTCTTAGCGCCGTAAACGATGGTTACATCGCCGTATTTCTCCCGCTCGTCCAGGGCGTTCCAGATCACGCAGCGCATCGGGGGCAGGGCGATCCCTCCGGCGATGAACAGCAGGTTTTTCCCCTCCCACTGCTCCATCGGGAAGGTATTGCCGAAAGGTCCGCGAAAACCGATGGTATCCCCCTGTTCCTTTTTCGCCAGCGCGGTAGTTACCCGTCCGGCCTGGCGGAAGGTGCACTCGATGTATCCTTTGCGTGTGGGCGAGGAAGCGATGCAGAACGTCGATTCGCCTTCGCCGAACACGGAATACTCGCCGAACTGCCCGGCGCGGAAAGAAAAGGCCTCGCCCTGCTGCGGGTCCTGAAAACGCAGGCGGAAGGTCCGCACACCCGGGGCTTCGAGGGTGATCTTCTCGATGGTCATCCGGTAGGGGAGGTAAATATTTTTGTCGTCGTTGGTGCTCATTTTGTATCGGCTATTGAAACAAGGTGATCTTTGAGGTTCATGTCCACCGGGCAAGCCCGCGAGCAGCGTCCGCAGCCGGTGCAGCCCAATGCCTGAAGGCGCTGGGGCATGTACGAAAACTTGTGCAACAAGCGCTGCCGCCAACGTGTGGCCTGCGTCGGGCGGGGATTGTGCCCGGAGGTATGCTGGGTGAAAAGTGCAAAGCCGCATGAATCCCAGCAGCGCAGGCGCTGGCCCGTCTGTCCGGCCGAGCGGTCCTGAATGTCGAAACACGAGCACGTGGGGCACACGTACGCACAGGCTCCGCAACCCAGGCAGCGTTCGGACTGCTGTTTCCATACCGGGGAATCGAACATCCCTTCCAGGCGCGCCCGAAGCTGTTCACGGTCGAAAGCCGCGGGAAGAGGCGCCAGGTATTTCTCCTTGTCCTTCCCGTCGGAAGGTTCGAAGAGCGCCTGGGAGAGCGCGACCAGACGTTCGCCTTTCTCGGTCGAGAGCTCCGCGATGGCTCCTTCGGGGGTGTAGGTGAGCAGGATGTCGCTCCCGGCCGTGCTGCCCGGCCCCCCGCCTACCGCCGTACAGAAACAGGCTCCGTCGGCCTTGGCACACGATACGGCGACGATCGCGGTGCGCTCCCGGCGGGTATTGTACAGTTTGTCCCGATAGTCCCAGTTGAATACCGCATCCAAGGGAAATACCGACGCGGCGTCGCAGGGACGCACTTGCCACAACAGGGTGTTCGGTACGCCCGAAGGGTCGAAATCCTCCACCTCGACTTCCCGGCCTTCCTTGCGGTAAGAGAAGAGCACCTCGGTGCGGGGAAACAGCGCTTCCTTGGCGCTGCGGGTGGTCTGGACGTAGTCCGAGGCCACCTGATCCAAGGTATCCACCGGGGCGAACTCCACTACCCGTTCGTTTTTACGCACCGGGGCCAGGATACGGTCGTGGGCGGCACGCAGGGCGGAGAACCACGCAGGGATATTTTCTTTTCGTATAAATAGTGTCTTCATGGTTGTCAAACGATAAAGTTTTCCTTGTCCTCCACCCGGAAGGTGTTCAACACGGCCCCCTGCTTGGGGGCTGCGCCCGGCACCACGCCGAAGTCGGCCTGGATGTCCTGCGAGAGACGGCGGTTGAGCAAGTGGACGGGGATGTGTTCCGGGCAAGCCTCCCCGCACGATCCACAGCCCACACAACGTCCGGCCAGGTGCATCACCCGGCTTATCTGCCACTCCATGTTGGACAGGGGCGAAGGCCAGGGGTCGATCCACTGCGGACGGTTGTCCTCGACGATACAACGCGTGCAGTAGCACATCGGGCAAGCGGCCCGGCAGGCGTAGCACTTGATGCAGCGCGAGAACTCGTTCTGCCAGAACGCCCAACGCTCCTCAGGGGTCATCGCGTCGAGTTTTTCCACCAGCGCCCGGTCCTTCTCGGACAGGGACAGGGGGATGGCGTCGATGTACTGCGCGATCTGCTCCGGAGTGGCGAACTGCCGCCACTCCCCTTCCTGGGTCAGGTGGTACACGGCCAGCGAAAGGCTGCCGAGCTGGTTTTCCCCCTGCAGGTAACAGATGCTCCGCAGGGTGGGCACGGTGGCGATGACCGCTACTTTTTCGCCCTTGACCAATTCCTGTTTGGTCAGGTACACCGCCAGGTTCGGGGCGAAGCCTTCCGGAAACACCAGACGGTCGGCCTGCTGCGCACTGCGGCAGAAGAAAGGCCGGGGATCGCCGTCCGTGCCCGCTTCGTACCCGATGACCAGGGTTACTTCGCCCTGGGCGAAGAGGTCCTTGATATTTTCGATCCACTTATCCATTGTACACTCCGTTTTTCAGGTAATCGGCTGCTTTTCGGTACTGCTCGTAAGGTCCCAGGGCGCGTATCTGCTCGACGGTATCGTTGACCAGTTCGGCCCACTTGGCGCCTTCGCCGGCCGAGACCCACGAAAAGCGGATGCGCCGCAGGTCCACCCCGAGGTATTCGAGCAAACCCCGCAGGACCATCCACCGCCGACGGGCGTGGAAGTTGCCCGCCGTGTAATGGCAGTCGTTGGGGTGGCAACCCGAAACGATGATCCCGTCGGCACCCGAGGCAAAAGCCTTGAGCACGAGCATAAAGTCGATGCGCCCCGTACAGGGAAAACGCACCACACGCACGTTGGTGGCGTACTTGATGCGGCTGGTGCCCGTCAGATCGGCACCGGCATACGTGCACCAGTTGCACACGAAAGCCACGATTTTCGGTTCGAACTCCGCGGCGGCCGTCGTCTTTTTATCTTCTTCTTCCATAAGGTCGGTATTCTTACTGATTGATGGCGGAAAGCACCTGGGCAAACATCTCCTCGTTGGTAAAGCCCTGGAGGTCGATGCTCTTGCTGCGGCAGAAAGCCACGCACGTGCCGCAACCCTGGCAAAGTCCCGGATTGATGTGCGCCACGGTCTTGATCACACTGCCGTCGCGGGCCGTGATGGGCTCCATCTCGATGGCCTGGTACGGGCATATGGGCACGCACAACCCGCAACCCACGCAGGTGGAAAAGACCGGCGGAGCGCAGCGGTTGACCACGGCCACGACCGGTTCGCGCACCAGACGATCCTGGGAGAAGAGCGCAGCCACCTTGGCCGCAGCTCCGGAAGCGGCGGCTACCGTCTCGGGGATGTCCTTGGGGCTTTGGCACGCTCCGGCCAGCAGCACGCCGGCGGTATTGGTCTCCACCGGGCGGAGTTTGGGGTGCGCCTCGGCGAAAAAGTTGTACTGATCGTAGGAGATGTGCAGTTTCTGCGCCAGGGATTCGGCTCCCGGATTGGCCACGGCTGCGGTGGCCAGCACCACCATGTCGGCTTCGATCTCCACCGGGCGGCCGCCCAGCAGGGTGTCGGCACCCTTGACGATGAGTTTGCCGTCGCGCTCGTAGATCCGGGACACCCGCCCGCGCACGTAGTTGACCCCATCCTGCTCGATGGCGCGGCGCACGAATTCGTCGTAGTTCTTGCCGGCGGCACGGATGTCCATGTAGAACACGTAGGACTCTCCGCCGTGCACCTTGTGCTGGTAGAGCATCGCGTGCTTGGCCGTGTACATGCAGCAGATCTTCGAACAGTACGGACGGCCTTTGGCCGGATCGCGCGAACCGGCGCAGGCGACAAAGACGATCTTCTGCGGGACTTTTCCGTCCGAAGGGCGGCGGATTTCGCCCATCGTGGGACCGGAAGCCGAGGCCAGACGCTCGAATTGCAGTCCGGTGATCACGTCCTTGTACTTCCCGTAGCCGTATTCGGGGAACCCGTCCGTGGGGGCTACGTCAAATCCGGTGGCGACCACCACGGCACCGACCTCCTCGGTGAGGATCTTGTCCGGCTGGTCGAAAGTGATCGCGCCGGTGGGACAGGTCTTTTCACAGAGTTTGCACTTGCCCGTGCGGTAGTACACGCAATGTTCCCGGTCGATCACCGGCTTGTTGGGCACTGCCTGAGGGAACGGGACATAGATCGCGGTACGGAGCCCCATGGAAGCGTTGAACTCGCTGGGTATCTTCTTGGTAGGGCATTTGGTGGTGCAGGCTCCGCAGCCGGTGCACTTTTCCAGATCGACACTGCGGGACTTCAGGCGGATACGGGCCTTGAAATTGCCGATAAAGCCTTCCAGCGCTTCTACTTCGGCATAGGTATAAAGGGTGATGTTGGGATGCTGCGCCACCTCGACCATGCGGGGGGTGAGGATGCACTGCGAGCAGTCCAGCGTGGGGAAAGTCTCGGACAACTGCGACATGTGCCCTCCGATGGAGGGTTCGCGCTCTACCAGGATGACTTTATGACCGGCATTGGCGATGTCCAAGGCGGCCTGTATCCCGGCGATGCCGCCGCCGATCACCAGCGCTTTTTTGGTGATCGGGACTTCGATGGGACGCAGGGGCTGGTCGCGGCGGACTTTCTCCACCTGCATCCGCACCAGTTCGATGGCTTTCTCGGTAGTGGCTTCGCCTTTTTCATGCACCCAGGAGCACTGTTCGCGGATGTTGGCGATCTCGCACAGGTACGGGTTCAGGCATGCCTCGGCGCAGGCCTTGCGGAAAGTCGCCTCATGCATGCGGGGACTGCAAGCGGCTACCACCACCCCGTCGAGCCCTTTCTGCCGGATGGCGTCCTTGATCAGGGTCTGCCCGGGATCGGAACACATGTACTTGTAGTCCATGCTCACCTCCACCCCGTCCATCTTGGCGATCTCGGCCGCCACTTTTTCGCAATCGACCGTCGCGCCGATATTCTCGCCGCAATGGCATACGAAAACTCCTATCTTCGACATACTTGCTTTTGCTTTAGAAAATGTTTACGGGGACAAAATGACGGCTCAAACCCAACTGCTGCGGGGAAAGCCCCACGGCCAGCCCGAGAGCCTGCGTGATATACAGCACCGGTATCTCCACCGGATGCTCCAGACGTTTGTTGATCTCCCGGCGGCGCATGTCCAGGTTGGCATGGCACATCGGGCAGGCGACGATGACCGCTTCCGCACCCCGGGCGGCGGCGTCGGATAGCACATCGCCCGAAAGACGCGCTACGGCTTCGGTATCGGGAATGGTCATCCCTCCGCCGCAACACTCGGTCTTGAAAGCCCAGTCGATGGGCGTCGCGCCGGCCTCCTGCATCATCCGGTCCATCGTTTGGGGGTCTTCCGTCCGGTCGAAGCCCAGCACCGAAGCCGGGCGCACCAGCAGGCAGCCATAATAGCAGGCCACTTTCCGGCCCAAAGGACGGACGAGTTTTTCGGCCACCTTGCCCGGGGCATATTTTTCGATCCACTGCAGGACATTGAGGATCTTCACCGGGCCTACCTGTTTGCCCAGCAGGTCCTCCACCCGCTCCTTGAGCGGCGGGTGCTGCTCCAGTTCGTGGCGGGTCATCGACAAACGGTTGTAGCACGCTGCACAGGGCACCACCACTTCGTCGAAGCCCTGCTCGGCTGCCAGAGCCAATACCCGTGCGGGGAGGACCAAGGCCAGTTCCTTGTCTACCGCGTGCGCCGAAGAAGCGCCGCAGCAATTCCAATCGTCGATCTCCTGGAGGGGCATTTCGAGCGCGCGGGCCAGGGCGAGGGTCGATTCGGCGTATTCGCGCGAGGAGCCCTTGAGGGAACATCCGGGGTAAAATCCTGTCTTCATCGTTCGTCCTCCTTCTTTTTTTCTTTACCGTTTCCGCCGGTTCGGCCGGCCGCCCCCTTGGAGCGGGAAGCCGCCGCGTCGAAGATCCTCCGCAGGGCCTTGCGGTCCTTTACTCCTTCGGGGAACAGGCCCAACTTGCCTTTGGAGAGCATCGAAGGCACCAGCGAGACGTCCTGGAACACCTCGCCGGTGGAGAGTTTGTACTGCGCTTCCATGCCGACTTCGTAGAGCCTTCCGGTGTTTTTCACCTGGGCGAGGAAGGCCCGGTGGAAGGCGATGATCTTGCGGGCGTCGCGGTGCTGCACGCCTTCGCGCAGGGCTTGCTGCCGCAGGGCGTCCATCACGGCCGGGATGTCGATGGACATGGGGCAGCGCTGGTAACAGTTCTCGCAGTTCAGGCACAGCCAGATCGTCCGGCTGGTGAGCGCCGTGCGGTAGTCGGCCGGATCGCCGGTCTGCAACAGGCGCATCACGTAGCTGGGCGGGTAGTCCATCCGCTCGGCCTGCACGCAACCGGCGGAGCATTTCCCGCACTGGTAACAATGCGACACATCGACGCCTGCGCTTTCCTTCAACGCAGCGCGCGTATCCTGATTGTCTGTCATTTATACGTACTTTGGTGGTTGATGTTGCCGCTTCCGCCCTTGCCGAGGCGGAAGACTTGTCTTTTGACGACCAAATATACACTTTTTTTCATTTTCCGCTTTTTCCCGGCTTTTCTCTTTTTCGACAACAATTGCGATCGCAATCGCACGCGCCGCTCTCTTGACAGCAATGGCAAAATTTGTGTACCTTTACCCTCACCTCGCGCGCACAAGGCGGGCGAGACTCGAATCGTCTATGGCAAAAAGCAACATACAGGAAACCATCGTCCCGGTGCTGGAAATGAGCTGCGCCGTCTGTGCCGCCAATGTGGAAAACACCACGCGCGCCCTGCCCGGCGTACTCCAGGCCGATGTCAACTTCGCCTCGAACGACATGCACCTGGTCTATGACCGCTCGGTGATCTCTCTGGAGGAAATCCAACGGCAGATCCGCGCCATCGGGTACGACATCCTCATCGGAGGCGACAATACCGAAGAAAAAAAAGAGGAAAAACAAGCCGAACGCTACCGCCGGATCCGCTTGCGCACCCTTGGCGCCTGGGCCCTGGCCATCCCGCTGATGGTCATCTCGATGGTCTTCATGGACAACCCCTACGCCGCTTGGGTGATGCTGGTGCTGACCCTGCCCATCCTGTACTTCGGGCGGCGTTTCTTTATCAATGCCGTCCGGCAGGCACGCCACGGTTCGGCCAACATGGACACGCTGGTGGCATTGAGCGTATCGGTGGCTTTCCTGTACAGTCTGGTCAACACGCTGTTTCCTTCGCTGCTGGCCTCCTCCGGCATGCCGGTACACGTGTACTACGAAGCTTCGGGCATGATCATTGCCTTCGTTCTGCTGGGGAAACTGCTGGAAGAACGCGCGAAAGGCAACACCTCGTCGGCCATCCGCAAACTGATGGGCCTGCAACCCAAAACCGCACGCATCGTTACCCCGGATGGGGAAAAAGACCTGCCCATCGGCATGATCCGGGTGGGCGACCGCATCAGCGTGCGCCCCGGCGAGCGCATCCCGGTGGACGGTTCCGTGGACGAGGGCGCCTCGTACGTGGACGAAAGCATGATCAGTGGCGAACCGGTACCGGTGCGCAAACGCCCGGGCGACAAGGTCCTCTCCGGGACGATCAACCAGCGGGGAGCTTTCAAGGTGCGGGCCGAGCAGGTGGGCGCCGATACCGTGCTGGCGCGCATCATCCGCATGGTGGAACAGGCGCAGAGCAGCAAGGCTCCCGTTCAGCGGATCGTCGACCGGATCGCGGGCATCTTCGTGCCGGTGGTGATGGGCATTTCCCTGCTTACCCTCGTCCTGTGGCTGTGGATCGGCGGCGGGCAGTACCTGCACATGGCCGTGGTCTCGGCGGTGTCGGTGCTGGTGATCGCCTGTCCCTGCGCGCTGGGTCTGGCGACCCCTACGGCCCTGATGGTGGGCATCGGTAAAGGCGCGGAAAACCACATTCTGATCAAGGACGCTTTTGCCCTGGAAAACCTCTGCCGGGTCAATGCCATGGCGATGGACAAAACCGGTACGCTGACCGCCGGCATCCCGCGCGTGTCGCAGTTCATGGACCTGGGATACCTGCTCAAGAGCAACAAGGACATGCTCTATACGATGGAAAAACGCTCGGAACATCCCCTGGCGCTGGCCATCACGAGTTACCTGGAAAACAAAGGCGCCGAGGAGACCCCTCTGGAGGATTTCGAGTCGGTTACCGGAATGGGCGTACGCGCCACCCGCCAGGGCAAGACCTACTGGGTAGGCAGCCAAGCCCTCTGCCGTCAATACGTTTCCCGTCTGGAAAAAGACCTCACGGACACCCTCGCCCAATGGCAAAGCCAGGGGCGGAGCATCGTCTTCTTCGGCGAAGAGTCCTCCCTGCTGTGCGTGCTGGCGGTCAGCGACCCGCTCAAGCCCACCTCCCGGCAAGCGGTGGAACAACTCCAGCGGATGGGCATCGAGGTATTCATGCTCACCGGCGACTCGGAAAAGACTGCGACCCACATCGCTTCCCAAGCCGGGATCAAACATTTCCAGGCCTCGATGATGCCCGACGACAAAGCGAAATTCATCGAAGGCCTCCAGAAAAAAGGCTGCAACGTGGCTATGGTGGGCGACGGGATCAACGACTCCCAGGCCTTGGCCTCGGCCAACGTGGGCATCGCCATGGGACGCGGGACGGACATTGCGATGGACGTGGCGATGGTTACCCTGATGACCTCCGACCTGATGTTGCTGCCCAAGGCCGTACACCTGTCCCGCCGCACCGTGCAACTGATCCGGCAAAACCTCTTCTGGGCCTTTATCTACAACACCATCGGGATACCGATCGCCGCCGGGGTGCTCTTCCCCTTCTACGGCATCCTGCTCAACCCCATGTGGGCTTCGGCCGCCATGGCGCTCAGCTCGGTATCGGTGGTGGCCAACGCGCTGCGGCTGGGGCGCAGCAAGTTGTAAGGCTGCTGCCAACTGCCGCCAAACGTTCCCTGTAAAAAAGAACTGAAATTCATCAAAAAAAACACATATCATGAAACAATTCGTTTTCCGTACCAATGCCAAATGTTCCGGCTGCACGGCCAAGATCGATGCCGCCCTGTCCCCCCTGCTGACTGCCGGAAACTGGTCGTTCGACCTCTCTTCGCCCGACCGCACCCTGACGGTAACCGATGCACCGGTATCGGCCCAGAAGATCGTAGAAGCGGTCCAGTCGGCCGGTTACCGCGCCGAGCTGTTGAGCGAGAAATAAGGCTCGTGCGCCGCTGCCGGAAATCTTTCGGGGAGGGGACTTTTTTTCGTTCCTCCCCAGGGGAGGGGCATTTCCTTTCGCCAAAGACCTCCCTGTAAAAAAACAAACGATCAATCCCATACACCCCCAAAGAGAAAGAATGAAAAACGCTCCGCTCCGCCTGGCCCTGCTGCTGGCGATGCTCGGCGCAGCCACGGCTGCACCGGCCTGCACCAACCTGCTGGTCACCAAAGGCGCTTCCGAAGATGGCAGCACGATGCTGACCTATTCGGCCGATTCGTATCAGATGTTCGGCGAGTTGTACCACTACCCGGCCGCCAAATACCGTCCGGGAACGATGCTCGATGTCTATGAATGGGATGCCCCCGGACACCTGCTGGGACAGATCCCGCAGGTACGGCAGACGTACAACGTGATCGGCAACATGAACGAAAAACAGGTCGCCATCACCGAAACGACTTTCGGCGGCCGCCCGGAACTCTGCCGCCCCAACGGTATCCTGGACTACGGGAGCCTGATCTACATCACGTTGCAGCGCGCGGCTTCGGCCCGGGAAGCCATCGAGATCATGACGTCCCTGGTAGCCGAATACGGCTACTATTCGGAGGGCGAGTCGTTTTCCATCGCCGACCCGGACGAGGTGTGGATCATGGAACTCATCGGCAAGGGAGAAAAGGAAAAAGGCGCCGTGTGGGTAGCCCGCCGCGTGCCGGACGGGTACATCTGCGCCCATGCCAATCAAGCGCGCATCACGACCTTCCCGTTGGACGATCCGCAGAACTGCCTCTACAGCCCGGATGTGATCTCCTTTGCCCGGAAGATGGGGTATTTCTCGGGAGAAGATGCCGACTTCGACTTCTCGGCGGCCTACTGCCCGCTGGACTTCACCCAACTGCGTTTTTGCGAGGCGCGCGTGTGGAGCATCTTCCAACGTTCCTGCGCCGGTTTCGGCGACCGATACCTGCGCTACGCGATGGGCGATGCGACGGCTGAACGGATGCCGCTGTGGATAAAGCCCGACCGGAAACTCTCGGTGCTCGATGCGATGGAGCTGATGCGCGACCACTACGAAAACACCCCGATGGACATCCGGGGGACGGTCATGGCCGGGGCGTACGACTCCCCGTACGGCACACGGCCCTTGGACTGGGAACTCGACAGCGTGGCGTATTTCTGCGAGCGCCCGATTTCCACCCCTCAGACGGCTTTCTCGCTCGTATCGCAATCGCGAGGCTGGCTGCCCGACGAGATAGGCGGCATCCTGTGGTTCGGCTTGGACGACACCTACTTTACCTGCTACACGCCCATCTACGCCTCGTCCACCCGCGTGGCGGAATGCTTTGCGGTGGGCAACGGCGACTTCAATACCTACTCGCCTACGGCTGCCTTCTGGATATTCAACCGCTTGGCCCAACAGGCTTACGCCAAATACGCCTACTACGCTCCCGAGATCCGTGCGCGCCAGGCGGAGTTGGAACGGGACTACCTCCGCGTCTATGTGAAAGCGGGGGACGAGCGGGCGCTGAAACTGTACAAATCCTCGCCCAAACGGGCGGTAGCCTGCCTGACGGATTTCTCCATCTTTTTGAGCGAAAAGACCGTCGCCGAGTGGAAAGACCTCGAAGCATTCCTGCTGGTGAAGTATTTCGACGGCGTGATCCATCCCGAAAAGGACGGCGACTTCCTCCGCTCGCGTTACGGAGGCCCCGGACCGATCGAAACACCGGGCTGGAGCAAACCGTGGCGGGAAAAGATCGTCAAGGACGCTCCCGAACGCTTCAAGGTGCCGACGGAGGATTGAGGTGGTTTTCTGCGCTCGGTGCGTACATTTTATAACCAATAACAACCGACCCAAAATCCCATGAAGAAACAAATCCTGGCAGCGGTGCTGCTCCTTTTCCCGATCGTACTCCCGGCCCAGGAAGGACGGGTCGAGGTCCGGTACGAAGCCGTGGAGACCCTCACGCCCGAGGTACAGGGCTTGATGGAATTTCTGGAAGTGTACTATCTGAAGGCCACCGTGTACGGGGACATCCGGGGCAAGAAATGGGTCCTGTGGGCACATCAGGTGGAAAACGGCGAAGTCTCCTCCCGGCCGCTCGTGGCCCGGACGATGGAATTTGCCGACACCACGGCTTCGTTTACCTTTTACGCCCAGGCAAAAGACTCCCTCACGGGATACGTGCGGGTGGTTACCCCGAACTATGCCACCGCCAAAATCCCGTACCCCATCGACTCCGGGAACGGCACGGAATACCCCTCGCAGTACATCCTGATGGAGACCTTCCCCGAACGGCCTTACGACACCACCCAGGACATCCCCCTGGCCGCTTTTACCACCGGGCTGGTCCGGCCGATGGACTTCGAGGGAAGGAAAAGCCTGTGGATCGATTTTTGCGGGCTGCGCGATGCCCATGCCGACCCCAAAACCTGGCAGGAACGATACCACGTGCCCCGTTTCGTGTACTTTTCCCTGCGGATGGAATAAACCTATTCGCCGCTCCTTTCCCCCACTTGCTTCGGCAAAGAAAAAAAACGCAAAACCCGATGCCTCGATACGCCTACTGCCTCTTCGACCTGGACGGTACCCTGACCGACCCCGGTGAAGGCATTACCCGTTCGGTCGCCTATGCGCTGTCCTTTTTCGGCATCGAAGTCAAAGACCGCACCACGCTATACCCTTTTATCGGACCGCCTTTGGTGGATTCGTTTTCCACGTTTTACGGCTTTTCGCCGGAGCAGGCCCGGCAGGCGGTCGGACGGTACCGGGAATACTTTTCCCGACAAGGGATCTTTGAGAATGAACTCTACCCGGGGATAAAGGAGCTGTTGGAAGATCTGAAAAGGCACGGGGTACGGATCCTCCTGGCCAGTTCGAAACCGGAGCTCTACGCCCGAAAGATCCTGGAGCATTTCCAGCTCCTCCCGTTTTTCGACTTTGTCGCAGCAGCGACAATGGACGATACCCGCTCGAAAAAGACCGATGTGGTGCGTTACGCTTTGGTATCGTGCGGGATCTCTCCGGATCGCGCAGTGATGATCGGCGATCGGCATCACGACATCGAGGGGGCGAAGGACAACGCCCTGGAGAGCATCGGAGTGTTGTGGGGCTACGGCAGCCGGGAGGAGTTGTCCGCCGCCGGAGCTACCCTCCTGGCCGAATCCGTGCCGCAGTTGGCTTCCCTGCTGGGACTCTGACCTCGGCGCTTCCGCCTGGTGAAAAGGCCTGTTTTCTGCCTCCCGGGCAGGACAAAAACGGAGAAAATGCGTAATTTAGCTTCCGGAAAAACGAATCCCGAACGCACGATGGCTGAACTGATCAAAATCTACCCCGAAAATCCCGACCCGCGCCGCATCGAACAGGTCGTAGAAGTGCTGCGCCGCGGAGGGCTGGTGATCTATCCCACCGATACGGTGTACGGACTGGGCTGCGACATCGGCAACTACAAAGCCGTCGAAGCGCTTTGCCGGCTCAAACACGTCAAACCCGAGAAGGCCAATTTTTCGTTCATCTGCTCCGACCTGAGCAACCTCTCGATGTACGCCCGGCAGATAGACACCCCTACATTCAAGATCCTCAAGCGGCTGCTGCCCGGCCCCTACACCTTTATCCTGCCGGCCGGACCGGGGCTGCCCAAAGCCTTCAAGGGCAAGAAAACGGTCGGTATCCGCGTACCGGACAACAACATCCCCCGCGAGATCGTCCGCGCCCTGGGCAACCCCATCATCTCAACTTCGGTGTACGACACGGACGAAATCCTGGAATACACCACCGACCCTTCGCTGATCGCCGAACGGATGGATACGGTCGTGGACCTGGTGATCGACGGAGGCTATGGGGGCAACATTGCCTCGACCGTCATTTCCCTCGTGGACGGCCATCCGCAGGTATTGCGCCAGGGGGCGGGTCCGGCGGACGAATTCTTATAAACAAGGTCGCACGCGCAAAGAGAGAGAGAAGAACGAAAAGAAGATAGCTGAAAAAGACACGGAATGAAGATCATCTGTCTGGGACAGAACTACCCCCACGGCGAGGCGGCCGCGCCACCACAACCGGTCATTTTCCTCAAACCCGACTCGTGCATCCTGCACGGGGGCAATCCTTTTTTCCTGCCGGAATTCTCGCAGCGGATCACCCTCGAAGCCGAACTGGCCGTGCGCATCTGCCGCCTGGGCAAATACATCGACCCGCGGTTTGCCCACAAATACTACGACGCCTTTACCCTCGGGATAGACTTCACGGCACAGGACCTCTACGACCGCCTGGCTGCGGAAGGCCAACCGGTGGACATCGCCAAAGGATTCGACGGCGCGGCGGCCATCGGCCGCTGGATCGACAAAGGGGCTTTCGAAGACCCCGGCCGGATCTGCTTCGGACTTTCCGACGGAGAAAAGGACGTGATGCGGGGCGAGGCAGGACAGATGCGCTTTTCCATCGACCAGGCCATCGGGATCGTGTCGCGCTACTACACCCTCAAGACGGGCGACATCCTGCTCACCGGGGCGCCGGCGGCTGCCCTCACGGTCAAAGGCGGGGAACGCTTCACCGGCTGGATCGACCGGGAAGAGGTTTTGCGCTTGAAGATCAAGTAGCTTCCGCTATGCCTGGCTTCTCCCCAATGGGAAGCGACTTCTACTCCAACCTCCCCTCTGCCTGCTCCCGGGGGACTCCGAAATGTTATAAGTTTATTAAAACTGCTAAAAATATGATACAAATCATTTTTTTTAGCCCGGGACTTTCTCACCTTTATGAGCCTTTTGAACGGGGGGAGGACAAAAACAGAACCCATTGAAGGGCAGTATATTAAATCAAAGACGAACGAAAAATATCAAATCAAAATAATCAATTAAAAAACGTAAAACAAAATGGCTAATCTGGATCTTTCCAAGTACGGGATCACGGGCGTGAAGAAAATCTATCACAACCCCTCGTACGAAGAGCTTTTCAAAGCAGAAACCGACCCCAGCCTGCAAGGCTATGAAAAAGGGCAAGTAACCGAACTGGGAGCAGTAAACGTGATGACCGGTATCTACACCGGCCGCTCGCCCAAGGATAAATTTTTCGTACTGGACGACACCACCCGCGACACGATCTGGTGGACCTCGGAAGGTTACAAAAACGACAACAAGCCCGTTTCGCCCAAAACGTGGGACGTGCTGAAGGAACTGGCCGTCAAGGAACTTTCCAACAAAGATCTCTACGTGATGGATACCTTCTGCGGAGCGAACGAAAACTCCCGTATCAAGGTGCGCTTCATCATGGAGGTGGCTTGGCAGGCTCACTTTGTCAAGAACATGTTCATCCGTCCTACCGAAGAGGAACTGGCCAACTACGGCGAACCGGATTTCGTATCCTTCAACGCAGCCAAAGCCAAGGTGGTAAACTACAAGGAACTGGGCCTGAACTCCGAAACGGCCGTGGTATTCAACCTGACGGAAAAACAGCAGGTGATCCTCAACACGTGGTACGGCGGAGAGATGAAGAAAGGTATCTTCTCCTACATGAACTACCTGCTTCCGCTCAAGGGTATGGCTTCGATGCACTGCTCGGCCAATACGGACATGAACGGCAAGAACACTGCCATCTTCTTCGGGCTCTCCGGCACGGGTAAAACGACCCTGTCCACCGATCCGAAACGTCTGCTGATCGGCGACGACGAACACGGCTGGGACGACGAAGGCGTGTTCAACTTCGAAGGCGGCTGCTATGCCAAGGTCATCAACCTGGACAAGGAATCCGAACCGGACATCTACAACGCCATCCGCCGCGACGCCCTGCTGGAAAACGTTACGGTAGACAAGAACGGCAAGATCGACTTCGCCGACAAGTCCGTGACCGAGAACACCCGTGTGTCGTACCCCATCGACCACATCAAGAATATCGTTAAACCCGTCTCGAAAGCTCCGGCTGCCGAGAAAGTGATCTTCCTTTCGGCCGATGCCTTCGGTGTGCTGCCTCCCGTGTCGATCCTGACCCCGGAACAGACGCAGTACTACTTCCTGTCGGGCTTCACGGCCAAACTGGCCGGCACCGAACGCGGTATCACCGAACCGACCCCGACGTTCTCGGCTTGCTTTGGCGCAGCCTTCCTGTCGCTGCACCCCACCAAATACGCCCATGAACTTGTCAAGAAGATGGAAAAATCCGGGGCAAAGGCTTATCTGGTCAACACCGGCTGGAACGGAACGGGCAAACGTATCTCCATCCGCGATACGCGCGGCATCATCGATGCCATCCTGGACGGTTCGATCGACAAAGCTCCGACCAAGACGATCCCTTACTTCGACTTCAAGGTGCCTACCGCCCTGCCGAATGTCGATCCGGCCATCCTCGATCCGCGCGACACGTATGCCGACCCGGCTCAGTGGGACGAAAAAGCCAAGGATCTGGCAGGACGTTTCATCAAGAACTTCCAGAAATACACCGACAACGAAGCCGGAAAAGCCTTGGTGGCTGCCGGCCCGAAACTTTAAGCGAGCGAGCTAACGACTTCCGCTCTTGTGCAAAGGGCGGCGCCTTTCAGGCGTCGCCCTTTGCTTTTGTCCGCCCCGCTGGAAATCCTGCAAAAGGATCCTTCCGGAACTCAAATTGTTTTTTTCTCTTTCCCTTCTTTCCTCGCTGTACATGCGAAGGAAAAAACACTCCTTCGGTGGATTGCTTTTCTTACCGGACAAAAAAAGATCGCCGCCCCGAAAGGGGGCGGCGATCTTTTTGTATCGACCGGAGATACGATCAAAGGAACTTGACGAATGCACCGACACCGATACGCAGATAGGAAGGCGAGGAGATGGCGCCGTCGAGTGTTTCGAGGTCGCCGAATGCCCGGCTATAAGCTACCGACGCACGGTAACCTACCGTCATATGGCGGTCGAAATATCCGCGCAGACCAGCCTCGGGAGCGATGGTGAACATCCACTTCGAATCGCTCATGGAATACCGGTTGGCTATGTCGGTGTACATTTTCACCGAACCCATCCCGATCGACAATCCTACATAGGGGCGCACCCAACGCGATACGGGGAAGGTATAGTCGCCATTGAGCATGACGTTGTCAAAATCGACATTGCGTACGGCATGGCCGTAAATGGAATAATACCCGTTGTTGAACGTACGGAATCCCATGTCTTCCTGCAGGAAGGACTTCTGGTAGGAAAGCCCTACTCTCCAGTGTTTGTCCAGGAAGTATCCGAGTCCGATGTGATACGAAGGCAGCGGGGTGGCATTGGCATAATTGTGCGCATCGCCCAATCCCAGGATATATCCGACATTGATATCGGCCGTAAATCCCATCTCGGGCACATAGTTCGACACCGCAGCGCGCCCCGTATTTTCTACCATGACGGTCTGTGCGGAGGCTTGTGCCGCAAAACACAACATCAGTGCCGCAACGGCCATATATTTTTTACTCATCATCTTTGTATCCGATTTTAGATTAATTACTTAATATCCATGTACGAGGACTGGTTGAACGCTTGGGGAATGCGGTCGAAGATATACGAATCGTTGATCGAAGTATCATCGAACGTATATTCTCCCGAAATGTCGCATTTCCATACGGTCAAGGGACGCATGTCTTCCGGCACGTCGTTCCCCGCAGGATATTTTCCCGGATTGTTCGGAGTCCAGGTATTCTGGTACCAGTCGCGGTATTTTCTGAGCGATTCGGCTTCGACGATCTCGATAAACACGGTATTGGTATAGGTCTCGGCGATCACCGGCGTGTAGAGCCAAGGGTAATATCCCCCCCAGAAAGAGAAATACGGGTTGGTCATCGAACTGGGCAGCCAAACGACATCGGTGTAAAAGAGTTG
Organism: Flavobacteriales bacterium UBA1820; assembly: GCA_002314265.1. Taxonomy (GTDB): domain Bacteria; phylum Bacteroidota; class Bacteroidia; order Flavobacteriales; family UBA1820; genus Merdimorpha. Next base: position 2,629 of record DCEW01000095.1, on the reverse strand, counting down.
GAAATTGGACATGCAGATCATGAGGTCGGCTTCGCTCTCGTCGGCAGTGTTGGTATAGCCGTAAGCGCCCATCTGCTCCTTGAGGATACGCAGGTAGGAATCCGTACCCGCACTGCTGGAGGCATCTTCGCCGTAACGGATCACCGGAACATTCGGATACACATAATACTTGACACTGCCTTTGGCATCCAGAATATCCCAAACCTGGCCGTTTTCCTTGTTGAAGAAATCCGAAGACCCCTGTGTCTGAACCACGTAGCTATCGCTGATGTATTTGATGAAGTCGTCTTTCGAACAAGCCGAAAAAGCGACAATCCCCACCGCCAACGCTGCCAGGGCTCCGATGCGCTTGATTGTTTTTCTCATTTTCGTATTTGGTTTTTGTTGCTTTGAGATGGACAAAATTCCACAATATTTTCGAGTTTACAAACAGATAGCGTTCTCTTTAACGTACCCGAGATCCATCCGCATGCACTTTTTTCCCCGGCCAACGCCCCCTGTGGTCCAAAGGGAAAGAAAACGTTACTTCCGGGCGGTAAAAACCGCCTCTTCCCGGGAAAAATCCAAGGAAGGATAACGGACTTTCAAGGCACGAATCCGCTCCATCGACCCCTGACAATGGCGACGGTATCCCTCCCCTTCCGGATGAAAGGGACGGTGGTCGGCCGCACGGACCACAGCCTCCACTTCTCCGATGGCTTGTTGCGTCGGCCGGGAAAAGAGCACCGGAGCGAGGCGTTCCCACAGGCAATCGACCGCCAACTCGTTGGGATGCACCAGATCCGGTCCAAAAAAACGATAGTCGCGCAACTGATCCATGATGTATTCGTACACCGGAAGATACACCTGCTCCCGGGATCCGGTCAATTCTTCCACCGCACAGAACAGCACCCCTTTGCTGGCGCTGTTGCCCAAAGGCCCCTCGTCCAGATAGCGCACCGGGCTGACGGTATAGACGATCGTCACCCCGGGATTGACCGCCCGCAAAGCCTCCTGGGTGCGGCGCGCCATCGCAACGATCTGCCCGACACTCATCCGCTCTTTGGAAAATTCCCGTTGGGGGATCTTGTGGCAGTTGGCACAGATCTCCCCCGTGGGACGATAGCGGTACACCTGTGCCGTGCCGAAGGTAAGAAACACATGCGTCCACTGCGGCACCTGGGTGTGAAGACGATCTATCAGAGCATTAACCTCCCGGAGCGCCGTAGCGAGGTCGGGATAACTGTGGTCGCTGTGCAGGGCAAGACTCAGGTAACGGCCGTCGGATTCAAAGAAATCCTCGGCGCGGAAATGCCGGCACTGTACGATACGATCCACCGCATCGAGTACCGAGTAAGGGTTGAACAGAACCCCGAAAGGATTGACGCACGTGTCGAATTTCACCCGGGAAAAACGCTCGCCTACCGCCGAGGCAAAACACGACCCGAGGAACAACAGGTGCGAGGAATAATCCACCGGATGTTCCAAGGTCGGGAAAGGAAGGTCGATCGAAAGTTTCATGCCGTTTTCCTGCTTTTATCGTTTCCCCCGGCCGTTCACAGGCGTACTTCGATCCCGGGCAATGCCCGGCGGAGCGAGTCGATATCCACTTCGAAATAATGGTAGGGATAGAGCACTTTCGGGGAAATGAAACGGGCTGCCTCGACGAACATCTCGTCGCTCATGGTATAGGGAAGGTTTTTGGGCAGAAAAGCCACGTCCACCCCGCGGCACGCGGACATCTCGGGGATGAATTCCGTGTCGCCGGCTACGTACACCCGAAAACCGTCGAAGTCCATCAGGTAACCGTTGCCCACCCCGCGCGGATGGAAAAATTCTCCGGAAGGATTGCGCCCCGTTGTGTTGTAAGCCGGAAGGGCTTTGATGGCGATTCCCTTCCACGAGGTCATCTCCCCGTTGCGCAGACTGATGGCTCCGGCCAGATGCGATGCCGCATCGGGATTGGCTATGACGGTAGTCGAGGGAGTCAGAATGGGTCGAAGCGCCTCCGGGTCCAGGTGGTCGTAATGGTCGTGGGTGATGAGCACCAGCGAAGCCTTGGGCTGGGTGGTAAAATCGCACACCTGGCTGTAAGGATCGGTGTAGATCGTCTCCCGACCCAGGCGCAGCAACAGGCTCGCATGACCGAGGGTATGGATTTCCAGCTCGCCCATCGGGGTCTTGCACGTACTTTTCATCGCATTCGTTTTTTTAGTTACGGCGGATGCCGATACATCCTGTCGAGCAAAGGTACACTCACAGGGGCGTTTTTGCAACCCCCGGGGCAAAGATTAACCCCTCAGGCAGTCCTCCCGAAGGTTCGGCCAACCGGATTCCGCAGATAAGGTCAAAGAAAGCCGCCTCAAACGTCAAAGGATTGAAATTAAATGCGCACCCGTTCATAAAACGGATGTTTTGCAGGGAAAGACACCGAGAGGACGACAAAGAAAAAACAACCGGCGGAACGCACGGACCCAGAGGTTGGAAAGTGCTGGGGAATGTGCATCGAGGCAAAACTTCTCCAAAGGAAAAAGCATGGCGAAAAAAACGCCGCTTGCGAAAAATCGCCGCGGGCATAAAAGGCCATAAAAAAAGTCCCGCAGCCGTCGGCTGCGGGACTTTGCCGCTTGTGGGAGCTGAGGGATTCGAA
>DCEW01000041.1 GCA_002314265.1 Flavobacteriales bacterium UBA1820 | reverse complement strand
CAAAAGCAAATGGTTGCGCCCCGTCGGGGCGCAACCATTTGCTTTTGAACGACTGCCCGCCTTATTTCCCGTCGATCGCCCCGAGGATCACCTCCAGAATACCGAAACGATACCCCCCGTCGGAAAAAGCGTTGGCCTTCTTCTCGCCGTACGTCCGGTTGGTCAGCAGCACGTACACCAGGTCTTGCTCCGGCTCCACCAGCAGCATCGTCCCCGTAAAACCCGTATGCCAGTACGCCTGCGAGGAAACACACGCATCGAAATGATCCGGTGCCGCCCCGATGGCCTTTTTCACAAAACCTGCCGAACGACTGTTGGACGCCGTCGCATAGGCATAACGCGTAAAACGATCGACCGTCTGTTCGGAAAAGAACCGATGTCCCCCGTAATAACCCTTCTGCAGGAGCATCTGCCCGTATTTGGCCAAATCGTACGCCGAGGCGAAATTGCCTGCATGCCCCGATACGCCACCCAGTAGTGCCGCCCCGCTATCGTGAACGTATCCCCGCAACAACTGCCGACGGAACAAAGTATCGTTGGCCGAAGGGGCAATGCTGTCGGCAGGCATGCGCAAAAGCGGGCGGAAACCCATCGTCAGTGCTCCCAACGGGCGGAACACCTGTCCCAGTGCCGCCTGTTCGATGCCCTCGGGATAGTATCGGTCCACCACCTCCCGCAGCAGGTAAAAATCCAAGTCGCTGTACACCATCCTCTTGGGACGCAAAACGCATTTGCGCAGGCGGGCCGTCACCGTATCGGGATACGAGGCACGCATGTAGAGCCCTTCGGCCACTTCGAGGGGATACTCCGGGCTCGGCGCATCGGCATAGAAAAATTCGCTGGGTTCCTTCGTGTTCTTGTCCAGCGTATAGGAATAAAAAGGTAGCCCCGCCGGAAGTCCCCCGTTGTGCGCCAGCAGTTCCTTGAGCAGGACCTTTCCCTTGTTCGATCCCCGGTAGGCCGGCACCATGTCTTCCAGACGCGAGGAAAAATGGATCTTTCCCCGGTCGTACAACTGCATGATCAGCGGCAGGGTCGCCGACACTTTCGTAACTGAAGCCAAATCGTACACCGTACCCGGAGTTACCGCCCGCGAGAGCGAATCGCCGTACATCGTCGTCCCGAAACAACGGTCGATCACCACCCGACCGCCCCGGGCCACCACCAACCTTCCCCCGGGTGCCGAGCCCGTCGCCGCGATGTCGGCCAGAAGGCTGTCCACTGCACCCAGTTTCTCCGGATCGATCCCTTCCTGGGAGGGAAAACCGAACTTCAAACGTCCCAGCGGACGGAAGGTTTCGCCCGAACCCCGAGGGTAACCTTCGCCCAGGCTCACCGGCAACTTCCCCTTGGGAGCCACCGCCCCGTGCAACACCTCGGCCGCCGCCAGATTGGCCGCCCACAGGTTTTCATACGCCAGCACCGCCGCCGGATAGCGTTTCCACCCCTCCAGTTGCAACAGTGCATAGGGATTGTCCAGCCATACCAGCACCGCGCCCGGCGCTGTCGCGAGCGAATCCAGAAGCGTCCGATCCCGCTCCTCGACCTTACCGGGCGTAAAAGCCGCCGGAGATCCGCCGTGATACCCTACCACCAACGTGCGCCCCTGGCTCTGCTCCAGGATCCGTGCGGCCGATGCCTGTCGATCCAACACCTTTACCGGCGCATAAAGCCTCATGTAGCGCACCATATCCCCGCTTTCACCCGCACCCAGGGGAAGGTAGCACACCGTATCGACCGCATCGGCCAACGGCAGCGCATGTTCCCGGTTGTGCAGCAGGGTTACCGCCCGTTCCATCACATCCAGACAAAGCGCCGAATCCCTCTCGGTGCCCCGAGCCGCCCGCAGGGCAAGCGAGTCCACCCGGGGAGGCACTCCCTCCAGGATCCCCGCCGCGCATTTGGCAGCCAGGATGCGCCGCACACTCTGCTCGATCCGCTCCCGGGAGATCCGTCCCCCCTTGACCGCGGCAAGTACCGCCCGGTAAGCCGTCTCCGTATCTTCGGAATACAGCAGCAGGTCGTTTCCGGCCAGGATCGCTTCGATCTCGGCTTCCCCGCAACCGTAGCGGCCGGACACGCCCCGCATGTTGAGGGCATCGGTGATCACCAAGCCCTGATAGTTCCACGCCCGGCGGAGGATTCCCCCGACGATGCGCTCGGAAAGACTCGAGGGACGCTCACCCACACTGTCGAAGGTCGGCACGTAGAGATGTCCGGTCATTACACTCGCCACCCCGCTCCGGCAGGCTTTTTCAAAGGGACGCAATTCGACCTCCTCCAGACGGCGGGCCGAAAAAGGCAGCACCGGCAATTCCTTGTGGCTGTCGGTACGGGTGGCCCCGTGTCCCGGGAAATGCTTGACCGAAGCCAGCACCCCCGCATCCTGCATCCCCCGGACAAAGGCTGCGACCTTGCCCGCCACCCGATGCGGATCTTCCCCGAAGGAACGCACCCCGATGATCGGGTTTTCCGGCTCCGTATTCACATCGGCCGACGGGGCGAAATTGGCATAGATTCCCATCTGTCGGCAGGCCTCCCCGATGCGCCGACCCACCTGATACACCAGCGTATCGTTCCCGAGTGCTCCCATGGTCAGCGGCCAGGGATACCCGAAGGTACCGTCCAAACGCATGGCCAGCCCGCGCTCCAGCGTCATGGCGGGCAGAAGCGGCACCCGCCTGCTGTGCTGCTGCGCCTGCGCAAGGAAATCCAACACCGCCTTGGGATCGTTGCGATACAGCGACACTCCGCCCACACGGCAGCTATCGATCAGGTACAGCGCCCGGGAGACCTGCGCAGGGGTTTGGAGAAATACCGCCGGGACGAACATCTGCCCTACTTTTTCCTCCAGGCTCATCGCCCGACAAAGCGAGTCCACCCGCTGGCGATCCGCTGCGGACAATCCCTGGTAAGTAAAACGGCCGGCCGGTTGAGCCAAAAGCCCGACACTCCCGACCAAAATGGTCAGGAGCAACCACAAACTGTTTTTCATTCGGATGATAAAATTCTATTTGCCTTTCCCCGTGCGCCCTTCCTCCATGGGGCACGGATTTCTTTTCCTTCCCCCTTCGATCTCTCCCCGATCCGTTCTCCTCCCTATCTTTCTTTCTCGCTGCTCTCCTCGGTCTCCCCCCCTCGAATTTTTTCCGACTGTCTCTCCCCCGGATCGACTGCCCCCGGATGAAAAATGGGGAAAACCGCACTACCGCACCTCCCGGCAGAGCAGGCCTACCGAAGCCATGTCCTCCCAGAAACGGGGGTAGGACTTGGTAACCACCTGCGGGCAGCGCACCGAAAAACCGCCCTCCAAGGCCAACGGCACGAAAGCCATCGCCATGCGGTGATCCTGGTAGGTCTCCAGACATATCTCACGGGAACGTGGCGAAAACGTCTCGATAGTCAGGCTGTCCCGGGTAGCGGAACACCCCACGCCGAATTTGGCCAGTTCGGTCTGTAGCGCTGCGATCCGGTCGGTTTCCTTGACCCGCAAGGTTCCCAGACCCGTCAGGCAACCCTTTATCTTCAAGGCGGCCATCACCACGGCCACACTCTGGGCCACATCGGGCGTATCGCCCATGTCGAGTTGGCAGTACTCCGGGGCCGAGTAACCCTCCCGAGGCACCAGACGAAGGATGCCCCCGGGAGAAAAGACGGATTCCACGCCGAACACCTCCCGGAATATCCTGGATAGACGGCTGTCGCCCTGCGGGCTCTCGGGCAGGAACGAAGACAGTTCAAACCCTCGGCACGCTACGGCTGAAAGGGCGTAAAAATACGACGCCGAACTCCAGTCGGACTCCACCAAGACCCGATCTACCGCGCAGCCCTTGGCCGGCGGGACGATAACGTCCTGCTCTCCGACCCGGCAGTCCAGTCCCACCGAACGCAGCACCGAAGCCGTCAGTTCGATATAAGGCCGCGAAACGCTCTGCCCTTCCAGGTGCAAATGCAAGCCCTGCTGCCAAAACGGAGCCATCAGCATCAGTGCGGTAATGAACTGACTGGACACCGTGCTGTCTATCCGGCATTCCCCGCCGGGCAACTCGCGTCCCCGGATGCGAAGCGGCGGGCAACCTTCCCGTTCCAGATAGTCGATCCCGGCCCCCAAACTGCGCAAGGCATCCACCAGCGGGGCAATGGGGCGTTCCTTCATCCTCCCCGAACCGGTCAGCACTACCTCCCGTCCGGGACAGGAAACCAGATAAGCCGTCCCGAAACGCATGGCTGTCCCCGCATGCCCCACATCGAGCACCGAAGAGGGGTCTTCCAGCACCCGGCGCATGGCACGGGTGTCGTCCGAGTCGGAAAGATTGTCGATGGAAAAAGCCCCGTCCATGGCCGCCTGCAAGAGTAGCAGGCGGTTCGACTGGCTTTTGGAGCCGGACAAACGGATCCTGCCCGGAGTGTCGAGCACCCCGGCCGGAAAACTGATAAAGGAAACCGACTGATCCATCGCGCGTATGTTTATTTTGCCCCGGGTAGAAAAAACGACCGCATTAAGTCCTCACACGGTCAGATGACCCTTCACATACACCGCAAAGACCTCTCCCAGAAGTTCGCAGCCGATCATCGCCGAGTTTTTCGCCCGGGATTCGATCATGTCCTTGGTAAAGGTCCAACGGGCCGAAGGGTCGAAAAGCGTCATCTCGGCCACTCCGCCGGGAACAATGCTGGGCACCTCTACCCCGAAACGACGGCGCGGGCCGATGCTCATCAACTCGACCATCCGCTCCAGGGAAATATGGTCGTGAAGCGCCTTCCAAGCAGCGCCGAAGGCCGTTTGCAGGCCAATGGTCCCGTAGGCCGCCCGCTGGTATTCGCATTTCTTGTCCTCGATGTCCACCGGGGTATGGTCGGAAGCGATGCAGCACACCGTGCCGTCCTTCACCGCCCGTACCAGCGCCGCGATGTGGGTACGCGTGCGCAAGGGCGGAAGTACTTTGTAGCGGGTATCGAAATCCTGCAGGCAACCATCGTCCAAGAGCAAATGATGGGGCGTTACGCTGCACGAGACGTCCACGCCCTTTTTCCGCGCCTCCCGGATCATCCGGACGGCGCCCGGGGTCGTCACGCAGGCGATGTGCAACGGAGCACCCGTGTACTGGGCCAGGAAAATATCCCGCGAGACGGCAATGTCCTCGGCAATGTCCGGGATCCCGTGCAGGCCGAGCGTGGTGGCTACCGGTCCTTCGTTGGCTACTCCCACGTGCATGATCGAACGGTCCATGGGCGTGGTTACGGTCAAAGCGCCCAGCGCGCCGTTGTACTGCAGCACGAGCTGCTCGATCAGGTTGTTGTCGATGGGACGCCCATCCCAGAAAGCGACCGCTCCCCCGCAGAGCATGTCGTAGGTCTCGGCCATAGCTTTCCCCTCGGCAGCCTGGGTGGCGGTTCCTACCGGGTAGAGGTTCACGGGCAGGGAGGCGGATTTCTCGACAAAGAATTCCACCTTCTGGCGGCTGTCGGTAGGGCAATTCTTGGGCGAGGCCAGTGCCACGGCGGTAAATCCGCCTCGGGCGGCTGCTCGCGCGCCGCTTTCGAGCGTTTCGGTCTCCTCGTACAGCGGTTCGCCGAAACGGCAGGCCGTATCCATCCAACCGGGGGATACGCACAGGCCTTTTTCATCCACTATGCGCCACTGCCGGTCTTCCAGGGGAATATCGTCGGCGATCTCCCGGATGGTTTCACCCGAGAGGAGCAGGTCTTTCGTCTGTCCGTTGTACGGACTGGTAGGGTCCACGATCAGGGCCTTTCTGATAAGCGTATCCATCGGTTTTCTTCCAGATTTTTTTACGGCGTAAAGATAGCCAATAAGCTCGGAAGTATTTTTAACTTTGAGGGGATTTTTGAGGGCTTTTTTCCCCAACCCGGCTCGGGAGGGGACACCCCCTGGAAAAAAAATGATGGGACTGTCGTATCTGTGGTCATACCTGTACTACCTCACCGGAGCGAGGAGCGAATACTACGTCCATTCGCCTTTCGTGTACTCCCTGATGACCGAATGCCTGAAAAAGAAAAGACGCCTGGTTCCCGAGAGCCGCGACCGTCTTTTTGCACGGATACAGGACTATCTGTCGTCTTCGGACTTTCCGAGTAAACTCTACCGCATCCTCCCCGGAGAATCCATCGAAGAGGCTTTCCGCCGCATTCCCCGCCGGGAAGACACCGTCGTCTTTATCGATTCTCCCCACCAGAGTCTCAAGCGCGAGGCCCAGTGGAATGCGTTGTGCGCCGACCCGCAGGTGATCCTGACCATCGACCTGTTCCGCGTGGGGCTAGTCTTTCCCTCCCACCCGATGAGCAAAGAACACTTCTGCCTGCGCTATTTCTGAAAAAAACTTTCCCCGGAGCGTGCAAGCGGG
>DCEW01000043.1 GCA_002314265.1 Flavobacteriales bacterium UBA1820 | reverse complement strand
TGCCCGCCCCCAATGCGGAGAACTTTTTGTCTATGGAATGCTGCCGTTTGTCGAAAAAATGTCCGGGCTTTGCCAGAAATGGAGAATTTTGTAAAGACCGATTAGGGTGGGAATCTAACCTTATAAAACAATATACGCATGGCACAGACAGAAAAAATGAAACTGGCGATCTACCCCGACCAGCAAAGCGGATCGGTGGCTATTGCCAAGGAGATCGCCTCCATCATCCGCGAGAAGAACGCCAAAGGGCAGACGGCCGTTTTGGGCCTGGCTACCGGATCGTCGCCCCTGAAAGTATATGCGGAACTGATCCGCATGCACAAGGAAGAAGGCCTCTCCTTCAAGAACGTGAAGACCTTCAACCTGGACGAATACTACGGCCTTACGCGGGACAACGACCAGAGCTACTGGTATTTCATGCACCACAACTTGTTTGACCATATCGACATCCCGGCCGAGAACGTCCATATCCCCGACGGAACGGTGCCGATGGACAAAGTGGAACAGTGGTGTCAGGATTATGAAAAGGCCATCGAAGAGGCCGGCGGACTGGACTTCCAGTTGCTGGGTATCGGCCGTACGGGACACATCGGCTTTAACGAGCCGCCGTCCGATCCTCAGTCCAAGACACGGATGATCCACCTGCACGAGATCACCAAGAAGGATGCCGCTCCGGCTTTCGGTGGGTTCGACAACGTGCCTTCCTCGGCCATTACGATGGGAGTAGGAACGATCATGAAGGCCAAACGCATCATTCTGATGGCGTGGGGTGCCAACAAAGCCGACATCATCCAGCGCACGGTCGAAGGCGAGATGTCCGACCAGGTGCCGGCTACCTACCTCCAGGCGCATCCCAACTGCCTCATCGTGCTCGATGAGGCCGCTGCGGCCCGTCTGGCGCGCTGCCAAAAATAAACATGAACTCTAAACGAAGAAAGACATGATCACCCATAAAGAAGTAGGAAGATGGGAGGATGTGCGGTTTGAAAAACTGCACACCGAGATCTTCCAGAATGCAGCCATCGCCTCGGTGGCGGTGGCCGAAGAGATCGCGGCCATCATCCGCGACCGCAATGCTAAGGGAGAGATGGCCGTGCTGGGCTTGGCTACGGGAAGTTCGCCCATGCGGGTGTATTCGGAGCTGATCCGCATGCACAAGGAGGAAGGCTTGTCCTTTGCCCGGGTGGTAACGTTCAACCTGGACGAGTACTACGGCCTGCCCCGCGACAATGCCCAGAGCTACTGGACCTTCATGCACGAGCATCTGTTCGACCATATCGACATCCTGCCCGAAAACATCAACATCCCGGACGGCAATGTGCCGCTGGACAAACTGGAACAATATTGTGCTGACTACGACATGAAGATCAAGTCGTACGGCGGCTTGGATTTCCAGCTTCTGGGTATCGGCCGTACGGGGCACATCGGATTCAACGAACCGGGATCGCACATCAATTCCGGCACGCGGATGATCACGCTGGACCACTTGACACGTTCCGACGCGTCGAAGGATTTCCACGGGTTGGAAAACGTGCCCAAACGTGCCATTACGATGGGTGTGGGGACGATCCTCAAGGCTCGCCGCATCGTGCTGCTGGCATGGGGAAACAAAAAGGCCGAGATCATCAAGCGTACGGTCGAGGGCGAAATGTCGTCCGAGGTGCCGGCTACTTACCTGCAGACGCACAACAACTGTACGGTCATTCTGGACCAGGGTGCTTCGGAGGACCTCACGCGCATCAAAACGCCGTGGGTAGTAGGTCCTTGCATCTGGGACGATGCGATGCAGCGCAAGGGCATCGTATGGCTTTCGGCGCAGGTGGGCAAACCGATCCTCAAGCTGACCGACCGCGATTATAACGACAATTTCATGTCGTCGCTGCTGGCACAGGAAGGTTCGGCATACAAACTGAACATCAAGATGTTCAATGTCCTTCAGCATACCATCACCGGTTGGCCCGGCGGCAAGCCCAATGCCGACGACTCCGCCCGTCCGGAGCGCGCCGTCCCGGCCCGCAAACGGGTGATCGTTTTCTCGCCGCATCCGGACGATGCCGTGATCGGCATGGGAGGAACGATCCGCCGTCTGGTGGAACAGGGACACGAGGTGCATCTGGCCATCCAGACTTCGGGATGCAATTCGGTGAGCGACTCGGAAGCGCGTCGTTTCGTCGAATTTGCCGAGGATTTCTACGAGTACCAAAGCGGAGAGGAAGCTCCCGAAAAGGTCTTCAAGAACGTGATCGAAGCCTTGGGCGCCAAGGCGGAAGGAGACCGCGATTCGCTGGCCCTCCGCAAGGCCAAGGCGTTGATTCGTCGGGGTGAGACGCTGGCTTCGACCCGTTTCATGGGCTTGGAAGACGCCAATGTACACTTCCTCGACTTGCCGTTCTATGAGACCGGTTCGGTCAAGAAACAAGCGGTCGGCAAGAAGGATGTCGAAGTGATGGAAACGCTCATCGAGCAGATCAAACCGCACCAGATCTTCGCCGCCGGCGACCTGACCGATCCGCATGGCACGCAGAAGATCAGCCTCGACCTGCTCTACGCCGTGATCGCCAAACTGAAAGGGCAGAAGTTCATGAAGGACTGCTGGGTTTGGCTTTACCGGGGTGCATGGAGCGAATGGTCCATCGAGGACATCGAGATGGCGGTGCCCCTCTCGCCCGACGAATTGCTGCTCAAGAAACGCGCCATCTTCTTCCACGAATCCCAGAAGAACGATACCGCTTACCTGGGTGAGGATCCGCGCGACTTCTGGCAGAGAGCCGAAGACCGCAACAAGAGCACGGCCGAGGCTTACCACAAGTTGGGCTTTGCCGATTACGAGGCGATGGAGGCATTCAGCCGCTATCGTTTCTGAGTCTTGAAAAAAATGGCCGGAGGCAGGGCGAGAAAGCTCTTGCTTCCGGTTTTTTGTCTCACGAAAAAAACGATAAAAGTTATGGATACGCTGCAAAAAGTTCTGGAAACGTTCCAAGCCTCCTCCGAGCCGCTCAATGCCGGTAAAGTGGCCGAACTCTCCGGTCTGGACCGCAAGGAAGTCGACAAAGCGATGGCCAAACTCAAGGCCGAGGGCAAGATCGAGTCGCCCAAACGCTGCTACTGGCAGGCGGTGAAGTAAGACCGGGACGGGATCATTCTGCGCCTCGGTGCAGGACGATCGTCAAAAAACCCGCCGGGTTCTCCCAAAAGGAGAACCCGGCGGGTTTTTTGTGGCAATACGAGAAAAGGGGGCGCGCTGCGGAGAAAAAGTCGGGGAGGCGTAGTAGGCTTTGGGTTTTGGTGGGGGAGGAAGAGTTAAAATGCGGGCAATGCTGTAACCTTTTTCGGTGCAAGTTCGTCTAAATGAAAAAAGGACGTCTTGGCCGTTGCTGCCCAGGGGCGTCCGGGTGAGGGGAAAGGGTTTTGTAAAAAACGAGATACGGATGTCGAATACTTAAACATTGTGGTGCAAAAAAGATGAAAAGAGTGATTTTGTTGCTTTGCTTGCTCTCGGGCTTGGGAGCGGCGGGAAAAGAAAGCGGAGGCGGCGCCGGGGCAAAGGTCGATCCGCGGGTGGAATTGCTGGGGATCGTATTTCGCCTGGCAGGGGCTCCGGAATATTCTTCCACTTATGCAAAACAGTACGTGGAGGACATCGAAGCGTGGTTTGCTCCGTACCGGGAGGATACTCTCGTGCGTTATGTCAAGCGGATTCGCAGCCAGTATTACGTGGGCTACGATGCGGTGGCGCGCCTGGCCGTGCATCTGGAGGGGCGCGGAGGGCAGTACCGCCTGCCGGAAGAGGTGCATGCTTCCCTGGTTTCTTACGGGCAATGGAGCGTGGAGGGCGCGTTGGAGTTTGTCGGGTTGTTGAACGAATTTTACAAGAAGTCGCATTTCAATAGATTTTTCAAGCGGCACCGGGCGTGGTACGGCAAGATGGAGGAACGCTTTGACCGGCAAGTGGGGTTCGACCGCGGTTGGTACACGTCGTTCTACGGCGAGAAGGGAGAGAGCGATTATCGTATCGTGATCGGATGCGGAAACGGTTCGGCCAATTACGGAATATCGGTGGTGAGAGATGGCGGAGAAAAGACGGCGTATTCCATTATGGGGTGCCGGGTGTTTGACCGGGAGGGACTGGCCGATTTTTCCAGAGGTCGGCCTGCGTCTATTCTGATCCATGAATTCAACCATTCGTTTGTCAATCCGCTGATGTTTTTGGACGGCAACCGCGAGCGTCTGAAGGCAGCCGGGGAAAAGATCATAGCGGTGTTGAAAGACGAGTTGTCCGCCCAGGGCTATCCGGACTGGGAGCCGATGTTCAACGAGGCGGTGGTACGGGCGGCGGTGGTGCGTTACATGCGCGACATGGGATTCTCGGCTCAGGAGATCGAGAACGAGATCCGTACGCAGCGCAACCAGCATTTCCTGTGGACGGCTTCGCTGGACAGCCTGTTGGGGGAATACTCCCGCCAGAGGGATCGGTATCCGACTTTGCGCAGTTTTTATCCTCGGATCATCGAGTTTTTCGATCGGGTGGCGGAAAATATCGAGGAAATGAAAGCACAGCACCTGTCGCACTGTCCGCAGGTGGCAGCTCTTTCGCCTTTTGAAAACGGAGCGCAGGGAGTCGATCCGGGTTTGACGGAGATGGTGGTCGTCTTCGACCTTCCGCTCACCGAGGATTTGTTTGCGGTGGTGCCCGATGAGCAGGGAGGGGAATTCCCGGCGGCACAGGTCATGGGCTTTGTCGGCGACGACCGAAAGGCGGTCCGTATCGGTTTGAGGCTGGAACCGGGCAAGCAGTACGGGATGCGCCTTGAAACGCCGCGGCTGAAGACCAGTACGGAGCAGGGGTATATGTTGCAGCCGTATTCGGTGCAGTTTTCTACGACGGCACACTGATATTCCTCGTGATAAGGGCCGGTGCGGGCAAGCGAAAGCCGGGCAGGGTTCCCCTGCCCNNGCCCGGCTTTCGCTTGCCCGCACGTCAAGGGGGATCAGCGTTTCAGGAAAGCCGCCATTTCGCTTCGCAGGCTCTCGCTGCCCCGTACCAACGGCAAGCGAACCGTCTCGTCGCACAGTGCGGCCAGTCCCATGGCGGTCTTGATACCGACCGGATTGCCTTCCTTGCACAGGAGCGCCATGAAGTCCAAGTATCGGTAGTGAAGTTCCAAGGCGCGGTGCGTGCGCCCTTTGAGAGCCAGGCGGATCATCTCGGCGGTGTCTTTGGGGAAGATGTTGGCCATGACGCTGATGAGTCCTTGCGCCCCCATCAGTACCGCCGGCACGCCGAGGGCGTCATCGCCGCAGAGGACGGAAAAATCGTCCGGACGGTGGGCCAGCAGTTGCATCAGTTGGGACATCGAACCGGAGGATTCCTTGATCCCGACGATGTTCCCGAAGTCGCGGGCCAGTCGCAGGGTGGTCTCGGCTTCGAGGTTTACGCCGGTGCGCGAGGGGATGTTGTACAGCAGGATGGGCAGCGGGCTGGCCTGTGCCAGTGCAGCGAAATGCGCATAGAGCCCTTGCTGCGAGGGGCGGTTGTAGTACGGGGCGACCGAGAGCAGGGCGGAAAACGCACTCGTGTCGATCGTTTGCAGGCTGCGCACCAAGGCGGCGGTGTCGTTTCCTCCCGCGCCGAGCACCAGGGGCACACGCCCGCGAGTGGCCACGGCAACGCATTGGACGATCTGTTGCTTTTCTTCGTCGGTCAGGGTGGCACTTTCGCCGGTGGTACCCAGCACGACCAGGAAATCCACGCGGCCGTTTATCAGGTTGTTTACGGTTCTTTCCAAAGACGCATAGTCTACTTCCCCCGCCGAAGTGAAAGGGGTGATCAGCGCAACGCCGGTTCCAGTCAACATTTTTTTATAGGTTTTATAAAACAGGTTTATGGATGAGAGAGATCGATTTTGTTCAAACAAGCCAGCAGTTGGGAGAAAGCCTCGGGGTTTTCCTGGGAGGAGAGAGGCATCTCGAAGCGGAAATCGAACGAATCCGAGGGCTTGTTCACAGCCACCTTGAAATCCGCACGAACCTTGCTCAGGATTTTTTTCATCCGTCCGGTCTGCGCGAGGCTCAGGTCGAGCAGTACTTCGTAAGGCTTGCGCAGGAAGACGGCCGTGCGGCTGTCGTTTTTTATCCAGCCCAGAAAGTTGAAGTCGGAAGAGAGGCTCTCGGTATGCGGTACATCCACCGGAGGCAGGTCGTTTTTCTTGTGGTGCAGACCCAGGATCTCCGTCGCCAGGGGAAACTCCCGGGAGGCTTTTAGAAAGCCTGTCAGCAAGGCGCGGGAATGCTCGTTCTGATCGTCGAAGATAACCCCGCAGGACGGATGCCCGGAGAGAATTTTCCGGGGAGCGGCAGTCGGGTCGGTTTTTGTATTTTTGGTCATCGGTTTTTTCGAGTGTTCCGTTCAAAATTAGTTATTTTTGCACCAAATAAATATCACAATACCCTAAAACGATGTTAAATAATAGATTGGGGCGCGTGGCGCTCTTGGCTCTGCTCCCGCTTTCCTTTTGCGGATGTTCTTCCGGCGGGTATCAGGTGGAGAAGATCACGGCCAGCCATATCGAGGTCGATCCTTCGGTGCCGGAGGACGTTCGGATGGAAGCTTTCCTGGCACCGTATCGGGACAGCCTGTCCGCCTTGCTGGATCAGGTGATCGCCTACAGCCCGCAATCCCTCTCCAAGAACGACCAAAACGGCCTCCTGGGCGCTTGGCTGGCCGACTTGAGCATCGGACAGGTGGAGGCTTACCTCCGCAGCCAAGGGGTCGATCCGCAGATCGACATTGCGCTGTTCAACGCAGGCGGCGAGCGCACCTCTCTGCCCCAGGGGGACGTCAAGCGGAGTTTTGTGTACGAATTCATGCCGTTCGAGAACAAGTACATGCTGGTGCGCTTGCGGGGAGAGCAGATGGAGGAGATGTTCCGTTATCTGGCCGATGCCGCCTTGCGGGGAACGTTCCATCCGCTGGGCGGGCTGAACCTGCAGATCCGCGACAAGGGGCGGAAGATCACGGCCCGTATCGGGGGAAAACGTTTCGATCCGAAGAAGGAATACACGGTGCTTACCACCGATTTCCTGTACAATGGGGGAGACAACATGACCTTCTTTGCCCAGAACCAGGGCGTGCTGGAGACCACTCTGAAGATGCGCGAGTCCATCATGGACTATTTTGCACAGACCGATACGATCACTTTGCCAAAAGACCTGCGTTATGAAATTAAATAAGCAAAAATTTTTGCTTTCGCTTGCGAAAGTCATAGCCGTTGGGATTTTAGTGGCCGCCGGAAAATCCGTCATTGACGGGGGAGGCACGGGAAAGGAAAAGACCATCACCATCCTCCATACCAACGACACGCACAGCCAGATCTTCCCCATCGCGGCGGACAAGGGGCGCTGGGCCGGTTTCGGGGGGTATGCCAAACGCGCTTACCTGATCGACGGCATCCGCGCCGAGGGTCGTGGGGTGTTGCTGTTCGATTCGGGTGATTTCAGCCAGGGTACGCCGTACTTCAATTTCTTCAAGGGCAACATCGAGGTGGACGCGATGGGGCTGATGGGCTACGATGCGGTAACGCTGGGCAATCATGAATTTGACAACGGTGTGGAGGAACTGGCTCGGCGGGTGGATCGGGCGGAATTTCCCGTCTTGTCGGCCAATTACGACTTTTCCGGCTCGGCGATGGAGGGAAAAACCCTTCCCTTCAAGCTGTTCGATGTGAAAGGCGTCAAGGTGGGCGCGTTCGGCCTGACGATCAATACACGCGGCATGGTGGATGCCGCCAATGCCCGGGGTGCGGTGTACAAAGACCCCGTGGCCTGTGCGCAATGGGCGGCCGATACCTTGCGGACGTTGGGTGCCGACGTGGTGGTGGCCCTTACCCATTTGGGGGAACACAGCACCCCGTTTTATATCGGCGACGATTCGCTGGCGGCCAAGACTTCGGGCATCGACCTGATCCTGGGCGGGCATTCGCATACCGACGGTATATCGACCGTGCGCAACAAGGAGGGCGGCGAGGTAACCATCGTCCAGCAGGCCAGTCAGGGACGGCTTCTGGGCCGGGTGGACATTACGGTAAAGAAAAAGAAGAAAGAGTAAGGGCGTTTTTTGTCTGAAGGAACGATGAAGGAAGAAGATACGAAGAAAAAGGCGGACGTGGCGGCATGGGCGTATGCATTGCGGCTACGGACCTTGCCCTTGTCCTGGGCCGGGACGGTGATGGCGGCCGGATTGGCTGCCAGTGTGGGGGTGTTTCGCTGGAGCGTGTTCGTGCTGATGTTTTTCACGGCGAGCCTCCTGCAGATCCTCTCCAACATGGCCAACGATTACGGCGATTATGTCAAGGGAACGGATGGCGAGTCGCGGATAGGGCCGCGCAGGGCCTTGGCTTCCGGAAGGATCGCTCCCGGAGAATTTGTCCGGGGAATGCTCGTGGTGTGCCTGCTGACGATGGGGGTCGGGTTGGCGCTGGTGCTGACGGCCTTCGGTTGGCGGGCGATAGGCTACGTGTTGTTGTTTCTGGCTTTGGGAGCCGGGTGCATTGTGGCGGCGGTGAAATATACGGTGGGACGCCGGGCTTACGGATACAGCGGCTGGGGCGAGGTGTTCGTGTTCCTGTTTTTCGGCTTGGTGGCAGTGTGCGGAGGGACGTTTCTGTACACGGGACGCTGGGATGCGCTCTGGCTGTTGCCGGGGGCGGCGTTGGGCTTGCTCTCCTCCGGGGTGCTCCATCTGAACAACCTGCGCGATGCGGAGGGCGACCGTGCCAACGGGAAAAATACGCTGGCTTCGCGGATGTCATTGGTCTGGGGCTTGGCGTTTCAATGCGGGCTGATCGTGGGGGCTATCGTGCTGCTGTTGGTCTACATGGATGCTACGTACCGGATGACGCTGTGGTATTTGCCTACGGCATTGTGTTTGATCAATATCCCGCTGACGGTGCAGATAAAACGCCGGGAGGAGGCCGATAAGCTTTTGAAGGTGCTGTCTTTGAGTACGCTGGCGATGTGCGCGGTGTTTGCGGTGGCAGTCAATGTTTGACGGGCAGCCCCCGAGGGCGTGCAAGCGAGA
>DCEW01000068.1:75434-77096 GCA_002314265.1 Flavobacteriales bacterium UBA1820 | reverse complement strand
ATATAACAGTTAAACAATAACCACTAAATCCATAATAACATGAGTGAACTGAGAACAGACAGCAGAGAATGGGTACACCGTATCATGGGAAGTCTTGACCGTATGCTGGTCGGGATTGAGAATCTGGCGGTCGGAAACCGTCCCGTACTGGGCGGTGAACGCTATCTGACCGACAAGGAAGTGTCGGCACAGTTGAAACTGAGCAGACGCACGCTTCAGGATTATCGTAATGAAGGGAGAATATCCTATTACCAGTTGGGAGGTAAAATCCTTTACCGGGAGAGTGATATTGAGAAAATGCTTCAGGAAAATTATCGGGAAGCATATATGAGTGGTAAATAAAAGATAAGCATAAAGGCTGTGTGCCGGTTTTGATGAACCGATGTCACACAGCCTTTATGCTTGTATGATGAACAATTATAAATCTTCAGGCATGGGGATGACAAGGATAGAGTCACTGCACCGGATTCCGTAGAATACGTCACGAACCCGCCCCTGCTGAGGAACCAGCACACCTTTTTCCACCAAATCTTTTATATCGCGTGCTGCTGTATCTGGTGATACCTTTACACGTTTTGCCCAGTTTTTGGCCGTCAGTTTGCCGGGATAACCGTCCAAATATAAATTCAAGACTTCACGTTGTCGTTCGGACAGGACTGTTTCGGCATGGGTTTGCCAGAATATGGCCTTGTTAAGAACCTTCGACAATGTTTCGTCGGATTGCTCGACAGAACGGAGTAGACAGTCAAGATACCAGATGATCCATTCAGTAATCTCGCAATTTCCCTTCTGTGTTTTCTCCAATATGTCGTAATACTGTTTTTTATCCTTGTTTATCTGATGTGAGATACTGAAAAAACGCATTTTTGAGTTTTCGGCCTGTGAAAGTGCCATATCAGCAATGGCTCGTCCGATTCGTCCGTTTCCGTCATCGAAAGGATGGATGCAGACAAACCACAAATGGGCTATCGCCGATTTTACATAGCCGTTATGTGAATCTGAATTGAACCAGTCCAAAAATCGATTCATTTCTTCGTCTATTCTTTCAGGAGCAGGTGCTACATAATGTACCTTTTCCCGGCCGAACATTCCAGAAATAACTTTCATATCTCCACTGCGGTATCGGGCTACATCTATTTTCGTTGGACCGCTCCATCCGGTAGGAAACAGGCAGTTGTGCCAGCCAAAGAGTCTTTCATGGGTAAGCGGACTGTTGAAATTGACGGTTGCATCAAGTGCCATTTCCACTACTCCGTCTATATATCGTGAGGATTCGGTCGGATTCGGCAGTTGTACTCCAAGTTTGCGGGCTACAGATGAACGTACCTGTTCATTGTTCAATTCCACTCCTTCAATTTCTGATGATGCAATGATGTCATGAGAGATGGATTCAACTACGGCAGACATCCTGTCGTTAAAACCGATTACACTAAGGCGTCCCATCAGATAACCGACAGCTTTGTTTACCTTGTTCAGCTTCTCACCGACAAGTTCCTTGTTCCACGAAAAAGAAGGCCATTCTTTATGTTCATGTATATACATAGGTATCACTGTTTTCTGCAAATATACGGTTTTGCGGATAATTAACCGCAAATTTTGCGGCTTATTATCCGCATGAAATAGTGAAATCAATATTTATCAGCATTTTAGATATGACTTATG
>DCEW01000068.1:58354-75377 GCA_002314265.1 Flavobacteriales bacterium UBA1820 | reverse complement strand
ATTATATACTCACGTAATTGTTGGGCCGGATAAGTATTAATCTGAAAGGCAAGCGCAAATATCATTTCCAGGTTATAGACTACCTGATACCCCTCTTTTAACGGAATACGTTGTTCTGCGGTGAATGGTTGCAATATCTCAAGTTTATATATTCTTCTTTTCGCTGCTCGTAAGGTCGGTGCAACCACATTGAACAAGCCGACGAGTTCGGCTTCGTCCATACGAATCTTATCAGGATGGACAGCAGGAATAACAATCCTGCCGTCCTCCGTTATATGGATAATTTCTCTTTTCATAAGCTACAGACAATTTGAAAGTACATCCCTTACATTATTCATATCTTTCAGAATGGAACTGTCGAGTACCCTTGCATAGTGCTGCGTCATCTTGATATTGGAGTGACCGAGCATTTTGGCTACATTCTCAATGCTTACCCCATTGGCCAAACAGACAGATGTGGCGTACGAGTGGCGGCCGGTATGGAAGGTTATGTGTTTTCTGATTCCGGCTTCGGCAATCCATTGTTTCAAGGGATGATGAGTCATGGAGCGGGTTAAACCTTTGAAGACTTTTCCGGTGCCCCATTCGCCACACAACTCCAGTGCTTCCTGACTGATGGGGAGCGTAGCTTCGGTTTCCGTTTTCTCGGTACAGATACGGATGTAGTAGCCTTGGTCTGGCCCAACCTCAAAGTCACGCCAGTCCAGCTTCAGAATATCACTGATACGAAGACCGGTCATGCAGGCAAATAGGGAGGCTTGTTTCAAGACTGGAATCTTACATGGCGTAGCCGCCAGTTTCTTGACTTCATCAAGTGTCAGATATTCTTTCTTGACCTCTTTCCATTCGATTTTTTCCAGAAAGTCGTTCAAGTTCTCACGCAACATCTTCTCTTTATAGGCTATTTTCAATAAGGCACGGAACGTCGAATAATAACCAGCTGCCGAATTGCGTGAGATATAAGCATTGGGATGATTGATTTGTTTGCATTTGAGCAGGTAATCCCTGAACTTCTCGCACAGTTCCACGGTGACATCGCCGAAGGTACATTTGCCGCCGACAAATTTCTCAAAGTGGTTGTAAACACAATCCCATTTCTCATATTTTTCCCGTGCCTTTGTTCGGAAGTAGGCAAGGAAATCTACCTTTTGCTTGTTCTTATCCAGGAACCCGAATTCTTCATTGATAAGCGACTGGACACGGATACAGCGGATTGCCTCTGCCTTGTTCAGCATGTCCTGATTGAACATTCTTTGCTGCTCATTCTTGGGCTTGGCATAGATGTAGATACCAAGGAATTCCCGGCGACTCATCTTCATCGTATAAGGATTGCGGATGGCCGGATAATAATCCAGATATAGAGATATGCGGTCGTTACGCAATGGCTTTTGTCTCAGTGTTACGTTGGTGCATGTAAGTGTCATAGCTATATTGTTGTTTGATTAATACTTGTTTTTGTTGCAAATTAAAAAGGTGTTATGATGGTGGTATTTATCACCAGAAAATAACTTTCGGCTCATTCTATCTTTGGAGGCTCAAAGAACTTGTCCAGCTCTGCCCGCAGAATCTTGGTATATTTACCGACCTTGATACGAGGGATATTATGGTATTTCACATAATGGTAGAGTTGGTCCCGTGTCAGATTGAATCGCTCCATCGCTTCGGCAATGGTGTAATATTTGGGCTCTTCGGGAGCTATGAGACCTTTGGCAATGTCCACATGCTTCTTGGAGTAATACACCATGATGCCGACTTTCTTTTTGGGAATAGCATTCTTTGATACAAAAGAATAGATGGCCGTCAGTGTCATACCGAACTTCTCCTGCATATCTTGCGTGCTGTACCATTCCTTGATTTCAGGATCGGGAGCTTTCTTTGCAAAGTAATCATCAATATGCTTTTTGCTCCAATAGGTTTTTCCACGGTGAAAGGTTCGTGGAATATTATGTTCCTTAGCGATGTGAAATATCCAGGAATCCTTTACTCCATACTTTTCCTTTACTTCAGCTGTGGTGTAAAAGTCGGTGATGCTCTGCTTGGCTCTTGGTAGATGTTTTTTGTAAGGAGAAGCATTATCAAACAGAGCCTCGATGTCTCGTTTCCTGATAATAGTCTTTCTCTTTAACTGAACCGATTTTATCAGGTTAGTTTCTAGATACCTATAAAAGGTAGCCCTGCTGATACCGATATACTTTGCAGCTTCGCTTGGGGTGAAGAAATCCTTGTCAATGCAATCTTCTTTTTCGGTTTGCTGATTGACCATTGTTTGGAATTCGCTAACACGCTTTTGCCTTGTTTTTTCTTTGTAGGCAAGGTTAGCACAACGACGCGAACAGCATCGTGTCGAGATCTTGTGGGCAATAAATAATTTGCCACACCACTCACATTTTTTCTGAATGTTGATGTTACTAGCCATTTCATTTATCTTTTTATTTCGCCAAAACTGTATCTCTGCGTATCACTGTGTCTCACAGCGTCTCATTTTTCCACGACCTTGCCAACGATAATCCTCGGATTTTCGTGGTGAGGTACACAGGAGGTACAAAAAATGGCGTAAAAAGGCTTAGCAACGATTATCAACGATACTTGAGCAACAAAAAAGGCGCCCGTAAAGAGCGCCATATTAATCGATTATAATCAATTTAACTATTTAATAATCAGTAAATTACTTACCGATGCAGAACTTCGAAAAAATAGAGCCTAAAATATCGTCGTCGGTAATATCGCCCGTGATTTCAGCCAGTGCATCGATTGCCTGACGCAGGTCGATCGCCAACAGATCACCGGAAAGTCCATTGGACAAGCCCGCTTCCACATCGTCGATCGAGTGCAAGGCGCGCACCAGAGCGTCGTAATGGCGAGCATTGGTAACGATCGTCCGGTCAGAGACCTCCCCCTGCCCTACAAAATCGGTCAGACGCTGCCGCAAGGCATCCAACCCGAAACCGGTGCGTGCCGAAATGGACAAAACCCCCGGAATATCCACCGGCAACGCGCCGGACAATTCGTCTACTTTGTTCCACACCACAAGCAGGCGTTTGTCCCGGTACTTGTCCCGGAAGGCGAAAAAACGCTGCTGGCGCTCGGGAGGGAAATCCGTCGCGTCCAGCACACAGATGACGACCGAGGCCTGTTCGATCTTGTGGTAAGCGCGCTCGATGCCCATCCGTTCGACGGTGTCGTCCGTGGAGCGCAACCCGGCGGTGTCGATAAAGCGGAACACAAAGCCGGAAATGGTGATCCGATCCTCGATCGTATCGCGGGTAGTGCCGGCAATGGGCGAAACGAGGGCTTTTTCCTCGCCCAGAAGAGCATTGAGCAGGGTCGATTTGCCTACATTCGGTTCGCCGGCAATGGCTACCGGAATGCCGTTGCGGATGACATTTCCCAAAGAGAACGAATCTGCAAGCTGCCGCAAAGTGCCGCGGACTTCGGACAGAAGCGCAGATAGACGGGTTCGGTCGGCAAATTCGACGTCCTGGTCGGAAAAATCCAGTTCCAGTTCCACCAACGAGGCAAACTCCAGCAACTGATCCCGCAGACCGGAGATCCGTTGCGAGTACCCGCCCCGCATTTGGGATATGGCCGTCGCATGGGCGGCATAGGATTCCGATGCGATCAGGTCGGCTACTGCTTCAGCCTGCGAAAGGTCCATCCGGCCGTTGAGAAAAGCCCGCTTGGTAAATTCTCCGCCGGTAGCCAGACGCGCCCCGCGCCGCACCAGGAGTTCGAGCAAACGCTGCTGGATAAACAGTGAGCCATGACAGGCGATCTCGACCACATCTTCCCCGGTGTAGGAATGGGGGGCGCGAAAAACGGTTGCTACGACTTCGTCGAGGATGTCTTCTCCGTCGAAAACGGTGCCGAAATGCGCCGTATGGGAGGCTACTTCCCGCAAATCCGAACGCCCGGAAAACACGCCGGAGACGATCTGCACCGCATCCGGTCCGCTGAGCCGCACCAAAGCGATCGCCCCTACCCCTGCCGGGGTGGAGAGAGCGGCTATCGTATCGTTGAAAGTATCTCTGATCATTCGCTTTTCATGTTTCGTATCATAGGTTATCGGCGGATCCCCCCCTTCTTCTTTCTCGTTTCGCTGGTCAATCCCTTTTGCTTGCCATATTTCCGCTCCTTGCCCCTCCCCTGCCCGTCCGTCTATCCCAGACAAATGCTCGGATTATGAGGGTTGAGAAAAACTTCCTGAACACCCCTGCCCGGGTGCGGAAGTCAGTCGAGGGAGGTCTTCGGGGTGGCGTCTTCGTCGAAATATTCGAACAGGAAGTCATTGTACGGAAAACGCTTTACATGGATCTGGGCGGCACGGTCGTAGATCAAACGGCGCAGGGCGTCGATGTTTTCCCGCCGGGCGGCCGAAATAAACACCGTATCGGGTCCGGTGCGGGCCATCCAGGAGCGTTCAAGCTCGGCCAAGGGCAAGCGTTGGGGTTCGCCGGGACGACGGGCCTCGGGGATGTCCTCCTCGCTGCGGTAGGCGTCGATCTTGTTGAAGGCCATGATGGTGGGTTTGTCCGAAGCGCCGATCTCGGAGAGGATGCGACGTACCGAAGCGATGTGGTCCTCGAAACCGGGATGGGATATATCGGCTACGTGCACCAGAAGGTCGGCTTCGCGCACCTCATCGAGGGTGGATTTGAACGATTCCACCAATTCGGTAGGCAGTTTGCGGATAAAGCCGACGGTATCGGTGAGCAGGATGGGCAGGTTGGCGATGACGACCTTGCGCACCGTCGTATCGAGGGTGGCGAAGAGCTTGTTCTCGGCAAAGACGTCCGACTTGCTCAACAGGTTCATCAAGGTCGATTTTCCGACGTTGGTATAACCTACCAGCGCTACGCGGACGGTCTTTCCCCGGTTTTTGCGCTGGGTAGCCATCTGACGGTCGATCGAGGAGAGTTTTTCCTTGAGCAGGGCGATGCGGTCGCGCACGATACGGCGGTCGGTCTCGATCTCGGTCTCTCCCGGACCGCGCATTCCGATACCGCCCCGCTGGCGTTCCAGGTGCGTCCACATGCCGGTAAGCCGGGGAAGGAGGTACTGGTACTGCGCCAGTTCCACCTGGGTGCGGGCATAGGAGGTCTGCGCCCGGGCGGCGAAGATGTCGAGGATGAGGTTGGTACGGTCGAGAATCTTCCGTCCCAACTCGCGTTCGATGTTGCGCAGTTGTCCGGCGGAGAGTTCGTCGTCGAAGATCACTACGTCCACCTGCGGACAGTCGGCGAGGTAGGTCTTGATCTCCTCCAGTTTTCCGGTACCGACGAACGTGCGGGGGTTGGGCGAGTCGAGCTTTTGCCAGAAGCGCTTGACCACCCGGGCTCCGGCCGTTTGGGCGAGGAACTCCAACTCGTCGAGGTATTCCGACAGTTTGAGCTCGTCCTGCTGGGGCGTTACCAACCCCACCAGGACGGCTGTTTCGTATTCCATTTTTTCGTGTTCGATCATTCCCATATCGATATCTTCCTATGGTCCTCTCCGGCCCTGTTCCTGCGGAAAAAGAAGGACAAGAACGGACGAGGAAAAAGCCTTGCGTAAAAATGACTTTCCCCTGGGATACCCGCGGGGAAAGTGGAGAGATGAATATTCGAATATTCCTTAAAAATCCATCAGGCACTTTACGGGATGGCCGGAGAGCTTTTCCCGTCCGCCCAGCGCCTTGAGTTCCATCAGGAACGAGAGAAGAACGACCTGACCGCCGGCTTTTTCGACCAGTTCGACCGCGGCGCGAGCCGTACCTCCGGTGGCCAGTACATCGTCGTGGATGAGCACCCGGTCGCCGGGGACGATGGCATCGGTGTGGATCTCGAGGGTGTCGGTGCCGTATTCCAAGTCGTACGTAACGGAGAGGGTGGTGAAAGGCAACTTGCCTTTTTTACGGACCGGGATGTACCCTACTCCTAGACGGTGCGCGATGAGCGAGCCGAAAAAGAAACCCCGGGACTCGATGGCGGCGACTTTGGTGATGCCCAAGCCCTTTGCTTGGTCGCACAACTGGTCGAGCGCCTCGTCCGTGGCGCGAGGGTCGAGCAACAGGGGGGTTATGTCGCGAAAGATTACGCCCGGTTTGGGAAAATCCTCGATATTGCGGATGTAACGGCGAAGGTCGGTCTTCATGTGTCTTTCTTCTATCGGTTAGATTGTCGTTGGTTTATTTGGTTTCCATTGTTTTTGTTTGTCCCTGCTTTTGCCGGTCCCTGTTTTATCTATCCCTTTATCCCTCTCATTCCGGTACTTTCTCTGTCTTTTCCCGGGTTCCCGGATCGGGACGGGAAGGAAGGCTCAACGGCGGGACATCCGGTCGAGCAGGTAGAAATCGGCCAGGGTGAGAGCCGTCATCGCTTCGACCACCACGACCGCACGGGGAACGACGCAGGGGTCGTGCCGGCCGCGGCCTTCGACCACCGTAGGCTGGCCGTGGATGTCGATGGTAGGCTGCGCTTTGAGGATGGTGGCCACGGGTTTGAAGGCCACCCGGAAGACGATGTCCATGCCGTTGGAGATGCCGCCCTGCACGCCGCCTGAACGGTTGGTCAGGGTGCGGCCGCCTTCGGTAAAGAGATCGTTGTGCTGTGAACCCCGCATGGTCGAACCGGAAAAGCCGCTGCCGATCTCGAAGCCTTTCGCGGCCGGAATGCCGAGGCAGGCGGCTGCCAGGCGGGCTTCCAGCCGGTCGAAAATGGGTTCGCCCCATCCGGCCGGGACGCCCTGCGCTACACAGGTAACTACTCCACCGACGCTATCGCCCTGGGCGCGGACTTCGCGGATGAGGGCTTCCATCTCGGCGGCCTTGGCAGCGTCCGGGCAACGGACGATGTTGTCGTCCACCCGGGAGAGGTCGTAATGGGTGTAGTCGTCCCACAAGGAGATGCCGCCTACGGCCGAGACATACGCCACGATGCGTACCGAGGGGGGCAACACTTGACGGGCGATGGCTCCGCCGGCTACCCGCACGGCGGTTTCCCGGGCCGAGGAACGGCCTCCGCCCCGATGGTCGCGCACGCCGTACTTCTTGTAATAGGTATAGTCGGCATGCGAGGGACGGAAGAGGTCCTTCATGGCGTTGTAATCGGCCGAATGCTGGTGTTCGTTGCGGATGAGCAATCCGATGGGGGTGCCGGTGGTGCGGCTTTCGAACACGCCGGAGAGGATCTCCAGGCGGTCGCTTTCCTTGCGGGGGGTGGAAACGGCGGACTGTCCGGGACGACGGCGGTCGAGCATGTGCTGGATCGCGTCCAGATCGAGGTCGATCCCGGCCGGGACGCCTTCAAGCACCCCGCCGATGGCCACCCCGTGCGATTCGCCGAAGGTGGTCAAGCGCAGGTGTTCTCCGAATGTATTGGCTGGCATGAGTTGTGTTGTTTTTCTTTTCTTGGGGTTGCTACCACTGGATGGGCGTTTTTCCTTTGGAGACCAGGTACTGGTTGGCCTTGACGAAATGTCCGCAGCCGAACCAGCCTCCGCGATTGGCACTCAAAGGGCTGGGATGCGCCGCCTCGAGGATCAGATGCCGCGTGGGATCAATGAGCCGAGCCTTGCTGCGGGCATACGCCCCCCAGAGCAAAAATACGACGTTTTCCCGTTTGTCCGACACGATGCGGATCACGTGATCGGTAAACTCCTCCCAACCGTGCCCCTGGTGCGAACCGGGAGAGGCTTCGCGGACCGTGAGGGTGGCATTGAGCATGAGCACTCCCTGACGGGCCCAACGGTCCAGACAACCGGAACGGGGGATGGGGGCTCCGGTCTCTGCCTGGATCTCCTTGAAGATATTCTGCAACGAAGGGGGAAAGGGGACGCCCTCGGCCACCGAAAAGCACAAGCCGTGCGCCTGTCCGTAGCCGTGATAGGGGTCCTGGCCGATGATGACGACCTTCAGACTGTCCCAGGGGCAGGTATCGAAGGCCGAAAAAATCTTCCCGGCCGGAGGAAACACCCGGGCGGTGCGGTACTCCTGGCGGACAAAATCCGTCAGGCGGGCGAAATACTCCGCGTCGAATTCCTGCTGCAACAAAGGTTGCCAATCGGAAGCTATCCGTACCTTCATATCTTTTTCGTGTTCTTTATATACAAACAAGTGAAAACGGGTCAAAACAACCGTTGCCCGGCCGCTTGTCCCCTCCCACCGGAAAAGGAAAAGGACAGAGGGGGCACCTCTACCCTTTTACCATTTTTTTCAATTCCATCGCCCGAGCACAGCGTTACTCGGCGCTGCCCAAAAGGAGGTTGTCCTGACCGGGCGAGAGGGTTTCGTTGGAGGCGAGGCTTTCCTCGAAACTCTTGTTTTCCTTGATCTTCCGCTGGGCGGTGATGGCCTCCCACAGCAGGTCCTTGAGCCAAACGAGCCCCATGCCGGTGATGGACGAGATAAATACATGGGGAATGTCGGGGGGCAGGACGGCTTCGATCTTGTCCATCCCCTGGCTATCCAGCAGGTCGCTCTTGCTCACGGCCAGCACCCGGGACTTGTCGAGCAGTTCGGGGTTGTACTTTTCCAGTTCATTCAACAGGATGGCGTACTCGCGGGCTGCATCCTCGGCGTCGGCCGGGATCATGAACAGCAGGACCGAATTGCGCTCGATGTGGCGCAGGAAACGGTGCCCGAGCCCCTTGCCTTCGGCCGCTCCTTCGATGATGCCGGGGATGTCCGCCATGACGAANNGGCGGGTTTGGCCGCCGTGAGAGCCGCCAAAAGGGTGGACTTGCCGGCATTGGGAAAACCGACCAGCCCGACATCGGCCAGGACTTTGAGTTCGAGGATGACCCAGCCTTCCTCGCCGGGGGTGCCGGGTTGGGCATAGCGCGGGGTTTGGTTGGTAGACGAGCGGAAATGCCAGTTGCCCAGCCCGCCGCGGCCGCCTTTTTTGACGATGATGCGCTGACCGTCTTCGAGGATCTCGCCGATGAGTTCGTGAGTGTCCGCGTCGCGGATCACGGTGCCGATGGGCACTTGCACCACTTCGTCGCGTCCGTCGGCTCCGAAGGAACGGTTGCGGTGGCCGTCGGCACCGTGCCCGGCTTTGATGTGCCGCTGGAAGCGGAGGTGCTGAAGGGTCCACAGGTGGGAATTGCCCTCGACGATCACATGGCCGCCGCGACCGCCGTCGCCGCCGTCCGGGCCCCCTTTGGGGATGTATTTCTCCCGACGCAGGTGCGCGCTGCCGGCTCCGCCGTTGCCGGAGGTCATGTGGATCTTGATGTAATCGACAAAATTGCTCTCTGCCATGGGTTGGTTTGTTTTTTGTCCGGGATGCAAAAGTACTATTTTTTCCGCTGCGTCATATGTTCCGGGTAAAGGCCCGCACGAGTTTGGAATCCCAGAAGAACTCCTTGGCGATGATGCGCAGGATGGTGTAGGACGGTACGGCGACAATCATGCCGACGATGCCGAAGAGGATGCCGCCCGCCAGGGTAACGGTGAATATTTCGAGCGGATGCGCCTTGACCGAAGTGGAAAAAACCACCGGCTGGGTGACGAAATTGTCGAACAACTGGATGCCGATAAAACCGGCCAGGATCCACAAGGTGGTGGGGACCAATTCGTTGATCGGCATGGAGAGGTTGCTCAACATGGACAGGGAGACCAGCAAGGTGCCTCCCAGCAGCGGACCGATATAGGGGATGATGTTGATCAGGGCTACGAAAAACGCGATGATGATCGGGTTTTGAATGCCGAAGCCCAACAACAGGATGAGGGTGAAAACAAATATGGTGGTCTGCTGGGCGACCAGTCCCAGGATGTAACGCGAGAGGAGCTGGCGGGTTTTTTCCATCATGTCCGAGACATTCTTTTCGAGGTTGTCCGGCACGATGGAGAGAATGAACGAAGAGGCCCGATGGCGTTCCTTCAAGAAAAAGAACATGAAGAATACCACCGCGAAAAGCATCGTAAAGAGCGAGCCGAGCGAGCTGACCACCGTATCGAGAAATTTGGTGATGAACGAAAAATCCATATTGCGGATATAGTCCGTGGTCAGTTCGGGCGGAGACTGAATGACCCCGTACTGCATCAGGGCATTGATGATGTTGTGGTAGATGAGCAGGGCATTTTCCTTGGCCTTGGCCGCGTCGAAGAGCGAAAGGTTGTCCGCCTGGGTCGATACCAGGGGAACGATCAGGGCCAGTACACCGGCCACCAGAGCGATCATCAGCACCATCACCAGCAGGACGTTCACCACGTTGGGAATGTGGAAACGGCCGAAATGCAGACGCTCCAGGAAATTGACCGCCGGAGAAGCCATCAATCCCAGCACGGAAGCGATGGCCATGTAGACGAAAATGGAACGCAACGCCCACAACAACCATACGAGTACTGCCAACGCGATCAAAAACAGCACGCGTTTGACAAATTTGTCCTTGAGCATATCCATAAAAACCGGCACTTGGGTTTCAACAAGGTAAATGTACAGATTTTCCCGGGAAACCGGTTCTATTTTTTTGTACAATTCCTCCGAAAATATTTAACCTTTGTTATTTCCCGCCCCGAAGTCAAATGATTATCTTTGCCGGCTCTTTTCCCCTTCGGGGAAGCAACGGCCCGAGAGGCATTGCACGCTTTTCCCCAGAAAGGGAAAAAAACAAACCGGAAAAACAACGAAAACGTATGACCACCTATCTGAAACAGTACGCAAGACAGTTCCGCCCGAACATCGCCCTGGCTGCACCGGTGATGTTCGGACAGGCCGCCAACGTATTCGTCGGCCTGGTGGACAACTACATGGTCGCCCGCTTGGGTGGCGACGAAGGGCAAACCGCCCTGGCCGCAGGCGCTGCCGCCAATGCGGTTTTTATCCTGATACTGCTCCTGGGCACCGGGATCTCGTGCGGAATGACCCCGCTGATCTCGTATTCCTACGCGGAAAAGGATGACAAGGGCATCCGAAACATCCTGCGCAACGGCTTTGCGATGAACCTGGCGGTAGGGATCGTGCTGACAGCACTGGTGTATTTTACCGCCCCCATCCTGCAACACCCTGCCCTGGGGCAAACCGAAGCGGTGGGACGGTTGGCCGTGCCGTACCTGCGCATCGTAGGGTTCTCGCTGATCCCGCTGATGATCTTCCAGACCTACAAGCAGCT
Source organism: Flavobacteriales bacterium UBA1820 (assembly GCA_002314265.1). Classification (GTDB taxonomy): domain Bacteria; phylum Bacteroidota; class Bacteroidia; order Flavobacteriales; family UBA1820; genus Merdimorpha. Next base: position 64,286 of record DCEW01000068.1, on the reverse strand, counting down.
CTCCGACGGGATGTCCGATACCTGGCCGGGAATGTTGGCCTTGATCCTGTCCAATCTGGTAAACATAGTGGGCAACTATGTCTTTATCTACGGGCATTGGGGGGCTCCTCGACTGGGATTGGAAGGCGCCGCCTGGGGGACGTTCTTGGCCCGGATCTGTCTGGTGTTTTTCGTAGTGGCTGTTTTGTACGGCCGGAAAACCTATCGTCCCTACGTATGGATCGACCTGTGGAAAAAGCTCCACCGGCGAACCTTGCGCAAGATCCTGTCTATCGGCATCCCCACAGGGCTTCAAATGCTCTTTGAAGTGGGGCTGTTCAGCCTGTGCGCCATCTTGGCCGGGCGTTTCGGCGAGGCTTCGCTGGCCGCCCACCAGATCGTGGGACAGATGACGGGATTTACCTACACCTTCGTGTCGGGTCTGGCCGTGGCCGCTACCATCCGGGTGAGCTACTACCTGGGGAAAAAAGAACTGGAGAACCTGCGTTTGGCCGCATACAGCCTGGTGGCAACCGTTCTGTCCATCATGGCGGTATTCGGAGTGGGATACATCGTCCTGCGGGAAGCCATCCCCCGGTTCTTTATCGACAGCGCGGAACTGGTAGCCATTGCAGCGCCGCTGTTCATCATTGCCGCTGCGTTCCAGGTATTCGACGGACTGCAGGTAGTCTGCCAGGGAGCCTTGCGAGGGATGTACGATGTAAAAGTGCCGACCCTCATCACGGCAATCGGTTACTGGGTCATTGCCTTCCCGCTGGCGGTATATTTGTCCACATACCTGAACATGAAGACCACAGGGATCTGGATAGGTATCGCTACCGGTTTGGTATTTTGCGCGATAATGCTTACCTTTCGGCTCGGGCATCAAATCAAAAAACTGAGCATATGAACTTACCTGAATTTCTCCTGGGAGACAACACCGACTGCGAAGACGCGATCTTTGTCATCCACACCCAATACCCCCGCTTTATCATCGACCTTTCGAGCGAAGATGTGGAGTGGCTGGACGACGTGAGCGAGGAAGACCCGGCCGAACTGGCCGACGAAGCCGAGCGTTTGTTCGTCGCAGCAGCCGAATTTTACGACCGCGAAGTGGAGCGCATCGAAAAGAGCCTCTGATACTACCCTCAAAAAAAACAGCGGGACAATCGTCCCGCTGCTTTTTTTGAGAACGAAATGCCCCGGACTTTCCCGTTTTCCTCTTGCCACGGTGCTCGCCTTCCCCTATTTTTGGATAAAACAGGAGGCGGCTCGGCAAAGACCCCGTGCGAAAACTTCGTTTCCTTTTGCCACGGTGCTCGCCTTCCCCTATTTTTGGATAAAATAGGAGGCGGCTCGGCAAAGACCCCGTGCGAAAACTTCGTTTTCCTCCGGGGCTTTGCACTCGCCTTTCGCTATTTTTATTACCTTTGTTCGATCTTTTTCGTTTCCGCCGTCCGGAAAAAACGGCTTCGGACCGGGAACAGACGTAGAACACAAACACAAAAAGATACACCATGAACCTGGAAGAGAAAATCATGGACGGGATCAAACAGGCGATGAAATCGCACGACAAAGTCGCTCTGGAATCCCTCCGCGCTATCAAATCGGCTATCCTGCTGGAGAAGACCTCCGGCGCAAAAGGTGAACTGGACCAAGCTGCCGAAATGAAACTGCTGCAAAAACTGGTAAAACAACGCAAGGAATCGGCCGAGATCTACACCCAGCAAAACCGTGCCGACTTGGCCGAAGCCGAATTGGCACAGGCTGCCGTCATCGAGGCTTACCTGCCCAAACAGCTCTCGGCAGAGGAACTCGAAGCCGAAGTAGCGGCCATCATCGCCCAGACAGGAGCCAGTTCGCCGGCCGAAATGGGCAAAGTGATGGGAGTGGCCTCCAAAGCTTTGGCCGGAAAAGCCGACGGTCGTGCCATCGCCGAAACGGTAAAACGCCTGCTGGCCCGGTAAACGCAAAAAAAACGTTAAAAAACATCCGCGACCGCAACCGAAGGCCTATAATATCTTAAAGTTGTTTTTTTATTGGGGGATATTGCCTAAAATTGCATCGCTCAAACGGATACAACATATTATGCTGAAAAGAACCCTCGTTTTGTTTTGTGCGGCCCTGGGATTCAGCGCTTGCCTGAAGGAAAACACTACGGACGAAACCTATTATCTGGTCGATGCGATCGATTCGGAAGGCATCGAACTGTTTCTCCGCACCCACAAGGTGATCGATGGCGAGTACGGCCCCGAAATGGTCGAAGTCGATCTGTCCGATCCGAACAGCCTGTGGAACACGCGCCGCACCGAGCCGCTGACCGAGAACACCCCTTACGAAGACTTGGTCGGCCATGTATTCGAGGATACCACCCACGTCAAACTGGTTACCTCGGCCGGAGATACCGTTCCGGTACCGGCTGGCGTATGGGTATATGTCAACAAACGGGGATACTCGCAAAAACGCCCGGCCGATTCCTCCGCAGTGCTGGTAACCTACACCGGCACCCTGCTCAACGACAAACAGTTCACCATCAACCCGTTCGGTGTAACCATTTACCTGTATCAGGACAACATCGTGGGATTCCGTCTGGGCATGAAGTATTTTGAGATGGGGCACTTGGTTACGGAGATGGTGACTCCCGAACCGAACGAAGACGGCACGCAAGACCCTCCCTACGAGCAAACCACCTGGCAGGACAACGGACAGGGCTGGATCTTCATTCCCTCTCAGGTAGGTTATGGAAATACATTGGCCACCGACGTACCGCCCTATTCGGTACTGATATACAAGGTGGACTTGCTGTCCATCGCCGACTATCCCGGGAGCACCTCCGAAGAAGCGGTCGTAATGCCCTTGGGCAAGGAAACCACCATGTGGATGAACCTGCCTCCGGCCGGAAAAACGGTAAAAGAGAACGAAAAATAAGGTTTTATGTCGCTGCGCGATAACCTTCGGCTCATCACCCGCAGAATCGCTCCCGCTTTTTTGGCGGGAGTTGTTCTTTTGGCGGCTGTCTCGTGCGGAAAAAACATCGACAACGCCGTCCGACAACTCCAGATCGACCAGAAAAAGATCGCTCAATTCCTCGACGAACATTGTTTGACTCCTGCCGGAGAGATCGTTCCCCTGTCGGAGGTCCCGGCCACGGCCGATGAAACCGATGAGGGCGATCAAGGGCCGACCTTGCCCGAAGGCTATGTCGTGCTGTCTGATACGGCAAAAGCACAAGGCGACATCTACCTCGTTTCGCTCAAAGAGGGGGCGGGAGACACCCCTACGTCAACGGACAAAGTACTGATCCGCTACCGGGGTTATTACCTGGAAACGATGCAGGAATTCGACTCGACGTGGGACGATCCGGAACCTTATCCGGTGTGGGTTTCCGGCGTTATCGAAGGTCTTCGCACCGGGTTGCAGGCCATGAAAACCGGGATCGTCGATCCGGAACAGGCCGGCAATTATCTTTCCCCGGGTGAAGCCTGGATGATCCTCCCCTCGCCCCTTGCTTTCGGTCAGGAGGGCAAAACCTCCCCGGTCGTCCCCCCGAACACGTGCGTGGTATATCGGGTAAACCTCTATGGGGTCGTGCCTTTGGATTTTTGACATTTTCCCTCTTTTTGACGCGTTTTTCTTCGATTCCGAATAAAAAAGGAAACAAAAAATTTGTTTATCCGGCAGGATAAACCTACTTTTGTGCTGGGAGTTTGTAGCAGGAGAGGCTATGGATACGAATCTCGAAATCATTGAGAGGCTCAAACAAGCCGCCGGGATCCTTCGGGAACATTCCGAGTACCTCCGCTACGAAAACCGCAAACTTAAGCAGGAATTCAATGCCCTGAGGGCCGAGAACGAACGTTTGAGTGAATCTTTGAAAGAGAAAGAGGAGGAGTTGCGCGTTGCAAAACTGGCTTCGGGTGCTCGGGAATGCTCGAATACCGATGCCCTTCGCCAACAGATAGCCCGCCTGATCCGCGATATCGACAAAAGCGTCGCGTTGATATCCGGACAAGGAAAGGCTTGAAAAACAGGAGGCAACGCGCCGCCCCATGCGGTCGGAACTACCGGGAACCGAGGACAGCGCAACGGAAATGGCAGAAGAAAATCTGAAAATAAACGTTTTCATCGCCGACGAAAAGTACGCGATCCTGATCCCGAGAAACGAACACCAATCGGACGAAGAGGAAATCATCCGTCGTTCGGCCAAAAGAGTCAACGATGCCATCCGCGAGCTGGAAAGCGTGCAAAAAGGCATCACCCGTGTCAATTCGCTTGCCATGGTGGCTCTGCAACTGGCTGTCAATCTGAGCAAACTTTCCGCTGCCCATCAGTCGCGGGAAAACGATATAGAAAAAGCCTTGAGGGGACTCGAAGGCGAATTGGGCGAGGAAGTCAAACGGATAAACGAATATATCGAAAAAGAATAAAGGAATAACAAACAGTACAAACGATATTCCTGCATAGGTTCTAAGTTATTTGAGTAAATTCAACACATTGTTTCGTTCATGAAACAGGTTGGAGATGCTAAGAGGGAGTGCCCCGGCAACGGTTCTGCCCCGCAGGGACAGGCAGCATAGCTCTGAACATCTACACGGTTTCGAAACCTGGACTTTCCAGAATTTACTTTCACAAACTCCACAGAACTTATGCAGGTTTTTTATATCATTACAACAACATGACACACTGGATTTTATACTCTATCGCAGGAACCACGTCGCACTGGCTGCTGTTTTCATTGGGAGGAGTTATCGTCGGAGCGGCCGCCGTGGCTGCCGTATCGTTTTTCAACCGCCGACGTCTGATGCGTGAAACGGCCAAGGTAGTCAGCGACGCCCGCAAGGAGGCCGATTCGATCGTCAAGGAAGCCCGGGTGGAAGCCGAATCCATCAAAAAAGACAAGATCCTCCAGGCCAAGGAGAAATTCATCGAACTCAAGGCCGAACACGAAAAAATCATCAACCAGAAAAACCGCAAGATAGCCGAAGCCGAGCAGCGCACTACCCAAAAGGAAGCCCGCCTGTCCCAAATGATCGAGGAACAGAAGAAGAAAGAACGGCAACTGGACTCCAAGCTGGCGGACAACGAAAAACTCTCCGAAAAACTCACCCGGCGCAACGAAGAACTCGAACGCCTGCACAACATCCAGGTAGAAAAACTGGAAGAGATCTCGGGCTACTCGGCCGAAAAAGCCAAAGAGGAACTGTTCGATTCACTGAAGGAAGAAGCGCGCGCCAACGCCATCCAACACATTCAGGAGACCATCGAGGAGGCCAAACTCACGGCCAAAAACGAAGCCAAGAAGATCGTCATCCAAACCATCCAGCGTACGGCTACGGAAGACGCCATCGAAAACAGCGTCTCGACCTTCAACATCGAATCGGACGACATCAAGGGCCGCATCATCGGTCGTGAAGGCCGCAACATCCGCGCCTTGGAAGCCGCTACCGGCGTAGAGATCATCGTGGACGACACTCCGGAGGCCATCATCCTTTCCTGCTTCGACCCGGTGCGCCGTGAGATCGCCCGGCTCTCGCTCCACAAACTGGTTACCGACGGACGCATCCACCCGGCCCGCATCGAGGAAGTGGTGGCCAAGACCCGCAAGCAGATCGAAGACGAGATCATCTCCACGGGAAAACGTACGGCCATCGACTTGGGCATCCACGGGCTGCATCCGGAACTGATCAAGGTCATCGGACGGATGAAGTACCGCTCCTCCTACGGACAAAACCTGCTCCAACACTCCCGCGAAGTGGCCAATCTGGCGGCTACGATGGCGGCCGAGTTGGGTCTGAACGCCAAACTGGCCAAACGTGCCGGCTTGCTGCACGACATCGGCAAGGTGCCCGATACCGAATCCGAAACCCCGCACGCTATCCTGGGCATGGAATGGGCGGAGAAATACGGCGAACAACCGGAGGTGTGCAACGCCATCGGCGCTCACCACGACGAG